>DATCTN010000025.1 GCA_036567965.1 Candidatus Kryptoniota bacterium | reverse complement strand
TATGAGGGACTGAAGGAGAACGCTACGATCGTCATTGTGCCCAGCACGGTCGTGGAGACCATGCAGCTTGGCGGTTTGGCCGGGATAACAGCCTTGACTATGGGAATCGGACAGGAGAACGCAAACAAGGAGAAAGAAAGCAAGATCAGAAAACGAGAGTGACTTCAATAAAGACGCGTTTCACACGGAAGGGGAGAAGCAGTGATACCTACGAAAACGAATGACCAACTCGAACCCGAAACCGCACAACGGCAGTTTGGCCGAAAGGAAGGGATATTCATAACTCGGCACAACATCCCGTTAGGCAGGATTCTGGGAATCGCGATAGGTTTGGATTACTCCTGGTTTGTGGTCTTCGCGCTGCTCACCTGGATGCTTGCGGCTAGTTACTATCCCGCCGAGTTCAAGGACTGGCCGCGGATGCTGTACTGGTTAGTGGGCGCGGCGTCGACCATCATGCTCTTTGTGAGCGTGCTGCTCCATGAACTGGGGCACTCAGTGGTAGCGCTGCGGTACAGAATGCCAGTGCGAAGCATTACGCTTTTCCTCTTCGGGGGCGTGGCTCAGATTGGGACGGAACCGCCCGGCGCCTTCGCCGAGTTTTTTATTGCTATCGCGGGCCCGATCGTGAGCCTGGCCCTGGCGCTCCTTTTCTTTGTAGTGAAGCCGATTGTATCCGGTGTGGAGCCCCTCTTTGGATTGGCAAGGTATCTCGCTTATGTCAACCTGGCGCTGGTCTTGTTCAACTTGATTCCCGGCTACCCACTCGATGGCGGACGCGTGTTCCGGGCTATCGTGTGGGCGATAACGAAAGACATGCGCCGCGCGACCCTCATTGCGGCAAACGTCGGCCGGTTCTTTGCTTTTGGGTTTGTCTTCTTCGGCATCTGGCAGGTGCTCACCGGCAACTTTGGCGAAGGGTTATGGATCGTGCTCATTGGCTGGTTCCTTGACAACGCGGCTTCCGGCCAGGTGCACCAAGTGATGTCTCAGGGACTCCTGGCAGGCCAGACGGTTTCGCAAGCTATGAGCACTCATTGCGCAGTCGTTCGTGCAGAACTGACACTACAGCAGTTGGTAGACGAACACATCCTCGGCAACGGGCAACGCTGTTTTCTCGTTAACCGAGGAGATAAGATCGTTGGGTTGATGACTTTGCATCGGATCAAGGAAGTGCCGCGGCCTGAGTGGGCAACTGCGACCTCCGCTCAGGTCATGCTTCCCTTGGAACAGTTAAAACGCATTGACCCTGATGCCTATATATGGACTGCACTCCAGATGATGGACCGCGAGGGAGTCAACCAGTTGCCCGTCATCCGGGGTCAACAAGTTATGGGCATGTTAAGCCGGGAAGATGTCATCACTTTCCTACGCACGCTTAAGGAATTGGGAACGTTACCCGCATAACAACGCAAACTTGAGAACTACATAAATGAATCGACCACAGGAAACTACGACGCTGCTTCTTGATATCGCGGTGTACCATAATCATGCTTACAGTTAGCCGACAGCGAACAAAAACGAAACTAAAAGAGTGAAGGGACTACTATTATGCTGAACAAAGTCAAAATACTAAAGGGTTATAGTTTGCACAGCCTCGACGGGGAAATAGGGAAGGTCAAGGAATTCTACTTCGATGACCGACACTGGGCGATTCGATATTTGGTCGCCGACACTGGAAACTGGCTTACGGGCCGGCAGGTGTTGATCTCCCCGTATGCGCTGGCCGCCGTGAATAAAGAAGGGCAATACATCTCCATCGATCTGACCAAATTGCAGATTGAGAACAGTCCATCCCTGGAAAGTGACAAGCCTGTCTCGCGACAATTCGAGGAATCTTACTTCGGGTTTTATGGATGGCCCATGTATTGGGGCGGTCCGTACATGTGGGGAAATGAATCCTACATTATGCGTGACCGTGACAAATGGAAAGAATCAATTCAAGGTGACAAAAAGTGGAATCCCCATTTACGGAGCACTCACGAGGTGAGCAGCTATCATATTCAGGCCTCAGACGGTGAGATTGGCCACGTCGAAGATTTTATAATCGATGATGAGACGTGGGCGATCCGTTATTTGATCATTGATACGCAGAACTGGTGGCCGGGAAACAAGTTGCTGATTTCACCCAAATGGATCGAGCGTGTTGATTGGAGCGAGTCGAAAGTCTTTGTTAATGTCCCACGCGAGACCATCAAGGAGTCCCCGGGATACACAGCGGAGTTTCTGCTGACTCGAGATTATGAGACACAGCTGCATCGACATTATAACCGCCAGGGATACTGGGAAGATGAACCGGCTGCCATGGAGCATTCCCGTTGAAGCAAACACGGGAATGGACTTGCTTACATGAGTGGCCCGCCCAAGCGTGAGACATAGGAAGTGCGGAAAAGCAAGACTGAGCCTGATGAATATGCCAAGCAAACTTGAGCAAGAGACTCGCCGCGTCTGGGCGATATTATGTCTCGCCGTCAAAAAGTTTTTGAGGATTGACGGGGTACAGTGGGCGGGATCGTTCGCCTTCAATGCGTTCTTCTCGCTGTTTCCTCTGATGGTACTCCTCGTCACGATTGCCTCGTTCTTCGTTGACCGGGCCACGGCCGGGAAAGAGATCATTGCCCACATGGAAAGCTACGTCCCGATTAGCGGTGAAATGCAGAGTCACATTTTTGACACCATTGCCGGTGTGGTCAACGCGCGCGAGCAGGCGGGTGCGGTTGCGTCTATCATCCTCGTCTGGGCCGCCCTTCAATGTTTTATCACCCTCATCTCTGCAACCAACCGTGCCTGGGGCACGGTGATAGACAATTGGTGGCGGCTGCCGCTGAAAAGCCTGGTGCTGCTCGGCATCACGACGGGTGCGGTCTTCCTGGGGATGGTGGTGCCGGTGCTGCTGAGAACGGCGAAGGGTTGGCTCCTTCCTGTGGCTGATCTCCATTCCCGGGTGTATGGCCTGGGAAGCTTTTTGATCCCGTTGTTGGTGGTGTTCCTTGGCTTAAGCCTGTTTTACAGGGTGACTTCGCGCCGGCCCGCGCGGTTTGCCCAAGTGTGGGCCGCCGCCCTGTTCGCGACGGTTCTCTTGCAGGCGGCCGAAAGTCTGTTCGTGATATACCTTAAGAACTTCGCTACCTTAAACGCGGTGTACGGGGCATTCGGCGGGATCATGGCGCTGCTGCTGTGGATTTACATTTCTGGGTGCATCTTCATCTTCGGTGCCTGCCTGTGCGCCGCTCAGGCCGAACGGCCTTCATCGCCTGTGAAGACAATAGAGGCTTCCTGACCAAGAGGAATTGAACCATGAAGACGAGAATTCTTTCCCTGATACCGCTCCACAAGATGGATGCCTGCCGGCGGGTCTGTCGCATTTAGGTTCCAAGGGAGCCTACCTGAAACAGATGATGCAGGACAAGCTCATCGAACATAAACAGTACATTGACAAGCACGGAGAGGACTTGCCGGAAATCCGGAACTGGAAGTGGAGCAAGGAATGAATGATGAAAAAAGAAACAATACGCATACCTCAATCTTGACGCACTGCCGATCTATGGACATCGGGAATGTGCTTGCCGGATTGAGCAAATCACAATCACAACGGAGGACATGATGCGGATACTAATCAATACCGACCATAACATAATAGGTCATGAGGCGTTCATTGCTGATGTCAGCGGAAGAGTGGAGAGTGCACTGAGTCGATTCAGTGATCACATCATCCGAGTGGATGTCCACTTGAGCGATCAGACCAGCCATAGGAACAGTCCCAGCGACAAGCGCTGCATGATGGAAGCGCGCCTTGAAGGCCGCCAACCCATCGTGGTCACTCACGAGGCACCGACTCTTGACCAGGCCATCGGCGGCGCTTCTGATAAGCTGGCCAAACTGATTGAGAACACTCTCGGGCGACTGCGCGACAAAAAGAGCAGCAGGACTCACCCGCCGCGGCCCAGGTTGAGCAAAAATTGACAACCTTGCAGAGGTATGAGAGATGAATACGCAAGAGCTGGTAGACACCGCCGGGGCGCTGATCGCCGGCGACAAGCGTCTGCTGGCGATGGATGAAAGTAACACGACCTGCAACAAACGATTCGTAGTGCGCGATTTTGACGCTGCTGAAATGTCCCATCGTTGAGTATTCTTCGGCGTTCAAAAAAAACACATATGTCATTCCCGAACGCTCCTATGCCGCTCAATTATTCTATACGAGTATGCGGCATGCCGCAAGGCGGCATCGGGAATCCATGGTGGAGAATGGAGATAGATTCCCGCTAAGAGCACGTCCCCACGATCCGGCCGCCGATCCTGCGGTCGGACGGGAATGACAGTGAGAGAATTTGTCAACGTTACGTCACTTTGAAAGTAGCCCACTATCAAACGATTCGTGATTTTGGAGGCATAGGAAACGAATTAATAACTGATGTTACACGAATCTTAATAGGAAAGAGATCTCGTCTTTCTACATTCAATCAAAAGGAACAACCTAATGAAAACGAACGCCGGTTTATGGATTGACCACAGGAAAGCTGTTATTGTAATCCTCGATGAAAAAGGAGAGGAAACAAAACGAATAAACTCAAACATGGAGAAGCATGTACGGTTTTCCG
Organism: Candidatus Kryptoniota bacterium; assembly: GCA_036567965.1. Lineage (NCBI taxonomy): Bacteria > Pseudomonadati > Candidatus Kryptoniota > Candidatus Kryptoniota bacterium. Next base: position 167,004 of record DATCTN010000025.1, on the reverse strand, counting down.
GTATAGCACAAGAAAACACAGAAGAGGACATTCGCGACAGACGTTTTACGAATCATTTAAACAAGTATTACGATGAGGTTATCGCCTCTGTTCGTAACGCGAAATCCATTTTAGTATTCGGTCCTGGGGAAGCTAAGATGGAGATTAAGAAACGTCTAGAGAATGAAAAGATTAAGACACAATTAGTTGATATTGAAACGGTTGATAAGATGACCGACAACCAGATTGCAGCAAAAATCCGGGAGTACTTCCAGCGCTGAGCAAAAGTTTTGGTGCGATGACAGCGTAGAGGTGTGAACGCATCTGCAATGCTTTCAACAAGAATTAAGAAATACTGGCGTGTACTCGGACCCGGACTTATTACAGGCGCGAGCGACGATGATCCTTCGGGGATTGCTACCTATTCCCAGGCAGGTGCCGGTTTTGGTTTAGCAACTCTTTGGACTGCGGTTATCACTTTCCCTCTGATGGCTGCCGTACAGGAGATGTGCGCACGAATAGGTATGGTAACGCAGGAGGGATTGACAGGAACTATAAAAAAGAAATATCCGAAGAGTATTTTATATCTGATGGCGCTGTTTAGTTTCCCGGCTATTACTCTCAATATTGGCGCAGACATACAGGGAATGGGTGCCGTTGCCAATTTGCTTATTCCTCAAATTCCATCTTTTGCTTTCAGCGTAGTGTTTACGGCTTTACTTGTGTCCTTCATTATCAAGTTCCCTTATCGGAAGTTCGCCGCGGTATTGAAATGGCTTTGCCTATCGTTACTATTGTATGCCGTAGTTCCCTTCCTGGTACATGCAAATTGGGTGGAAGTCATGAAAAGTACCTTTATTCCGACTATTCATTTCGACAAATCTTTTTTTGAGATACTTGTTGCCATTCTCGGCACCACTATTTCTCCTTACCTGTTTTTTTGGCAAGCCACTATGGAAGCGGAAGACATTTCACATGACCGTAAGAAAATCATAATCAACAAACGAATCTTAAACGACATGGAAATGGATATCGATTTCGGAATGTTCTTCTCAAACCTCGTTATGTTTTTCATAATCCTTACGACGGGCGCAGTATTATACAAGGCGGGTATCAGACAAATCGATACGGTAGGACAAGCCGCAAAAGCATTGGAACCATTGACAGGTAAACTTACTTATCTACTTTTTGCCGTCGGCGTAATCGGCACAGGATTTTTAGCAATACCTGTCTTAGCCGGCTCACTTTCCTACATTTTAGCCGAGACTTTCAATTGGAGGGAAGGTCTGGATAAGAAATTCCACGAAGCTAAAGGATTTTACATCACACTGATCGTCTCACTCATTGTTGGATTGTCTCTGGAATTCCTTGGCGTAAGCCCGATACAAGCTCTTATTTACACCGCCGTACTATATGGCTTGACAGCGCCCGTAATGATTTCCGTAATCATGCACATTTCTAACAATAAAAAGGTAATGGGAAAATTCACAAACAAGAGATGGTCAAATGTTCTCGGATCAATTACGCTGATACTGATGAGCGCTGCCGCTGTTGCATTGATATGGTTTCAATTCAATTAGAATGGCTCGATTTCACTTTTTAGCACAATATTTCGAATATTCCTGCAAATTCGGTGGTTAACCATCAACCCTCCAGGTGTCGAATATCGGATTGCTTCTTTGAAGATGTAGTTCCTTTTTTCATCCCTTTGAGCTATTGTCTTGTTTTGCAGATGATTCTATAATCTAACGAATCATGGAGACCGGACAGCGGAATCATTTCCAGGAATTTGCACTGTCCGGTTAGCAGTTTAACGTTTGGTGTCAGTTGGAATTACTCTTAACAAGATCTATTACTCGTAATAGTGTCGAGAACATATATAGAGATAAAGTGCCATGAAGAAAAAAGAAGCGCAATCTCATCGTAGGGTCCTTCCCAAATCCCCCACAAGCATTCAAGGATTGGACGAAATCACTGGCGGGGGATTACCGAAAGGGAGGCCGACGCTTGTATGCGGCGGACCGGGGTGTGGAAAAACCCTCTTTGCCATGGAGTTTCTCGTCCGCGGGGCGATGCAGTACAATGAACCGGGCGTCTTTATATCGTTTGAGGAAACAGAGGAAGAACTCACAGCAAACGTTGCTTCGTTGGGGTTCGATTTGGACAGCCTCGTTGAGCGAAAGAAGATCTGGCTTGAGCATATCCATGTTGAACGGAGTGAAATCGAACAAAGCGGTGAATACAATTTGGAAGGCTTGTTCATCAGGATCCATGAAGCAATTGAGAGTATCGGCGCCAAGCGTATTGTGCTGGATACACTGGAATCACTCTTCTCAGGTTTGCCAAATCCCCTTATACTCCGTTCTGAACTGCGCCGGTTATTTCACTGGCTGAAAATGAAGGGTATAACGACAGTAGTTACTGCGGAGCGGGGCGCGGGTACGTTGACGCGTCAAGGTATGGAGGAGTACGTCTCCGACTGCGTCATTCTGCTCGACCATCGCGTGAGCGATGAGTCATCCATACGACGGCTGCGTGTTGTCAAATATCGCGGTTCAACCCACGGTACGAACGAGTATCCTTTCCTTATTGATGAAGATGGTTTTTCCGTCCTCCCCGTCACTTCACTGGGACTGAATTACTCTTCATCCCACGAAAGAATTTCCACGGGTATTCCGCGTCTCGACACAATGCTCTCCGGCAAAGGCTACTTTCGCGGCAGTACGGTGCTTGTCTCAGGCACCGCCGGTACGGGCAAGACGAGCATTGCCGCGAAGTTTGTCGAAGCCGCATGCAAGAGGGGAGAACGCTCTCTCTTTTTTACTTTCGAAGAATCCCCCAGTCAGCTTATGCGCAATATGCGTTCGATTGGAATAAGTCTGGAGCCGTGGGAAAAAAAGGGATTGCTTGAGTTTCGGGCAACCCGTCCTACACACTATGGTTTGGAAACTCACCTCACCACGAGTATCAAATTGATCAATGAGTTTAAACCTAGCATTGTTATCCTCGACCCTATCAATGCGTTCGCGTTGGGAGAGAACCAGACTGAAGTCAAGACAATGTTGCTGCGCCTCGTAGATTTCCTGAAGATGAAGGGGATCACCGCATTCTTCACAAGTCTCACTTCCGGCGCCGAAAGTATGGAGATTACTGATATTTACATCTCATCCCTCATAGATACATGGCTGCTTCTGCGCGATATCGAAATTGGAGGTGAACGTAACAGAGGACTGTATGTACTTAAATCGCGCGGTATGGAACACTCCAACCAGATACGCGAGTTCAAGCTGACAGACCAGGGTATCGATCTGCTCGATGTCTATATCGGTGCGGAAGGCGTATTGACGGGTTCGGCTCGATTATCACAGGAGACGAAAGACGATGCGGAACAAGTACGGCGTCAGCAGGAAATCGGACGCAGACAATTTGAATTAGAGCGTAAGCGCAAAGCAATGGAAGCTCAGATTGTGATGCTGCGCTCCGAATTTGAAGCGGAAGAATCAGAAGCGCTCAAAATTATCGGGAGTGATAAAGTGAGGGATGAACGCTTCGCTCTGGACAGGACAAATATGGCTAAGAGTCGGAAAGCCGATGTCCATCTCAAAGCAACCGGCACGAGGAAGAGGACGAATATTTAAGGGGACCCAGTGTGAAGATCAAACATGAAAAATCGAAAACAGACCGCCGAAAAGGACGGCCGGCGAAAGCAAGAAGCGACAAATGGATCTTGCGTTTGTATATTGCCGGACAGACTCCCAAAGCTGTCACCGCATTCAACAACCTCAAACTGATTTGCGAAGAACAATTAAAGGGCAAATACCGTATTGAAGTAATTGACCTTTTGAAGAATCCACGGCTTGCACGAGATAACCAGATCCTCGCCATCCCGACTTTGGTACGTAAACTGCCCCTGCCGGTAAGGAACATCATCGGTGATCTTTCCAATACAGAGCGGGTGTTGGTTGGGTTAGACCTTATAGAACGCAGCACGCTGATGGGCAGGTAAAAATCCGCCGCGGCGTTTAAGAATCAAAGTTTAAAGAAAATGCAACAGAGGAGAATATCATGAGTAAAGCTCAAGACAGGAAAAAGAGTTCAAAAAAACAACCGGCAAAAACCAAGAAAGAGAAAAGGGCGGCCAAACAGGAGAAGAAAAACGAAAAAAACGAACGCGGGCTCCTCAACGAATAAAATAGTCGCGGGCCCGGAAGATGGCGGCTCGTTGAAAAACTGAGAACCGCGGCGGGGTAAAGCATTTAGTAGTTGTGACACTCTCTGCAATGCCGAGTGCATTGAGTAGATTTTTTTCATTTCATAGAAAATGAAATTACTTTCAGGGGACAGTTGTCCCGCCGTAAATTACTTCGGCTTCTTCCAGGTTGATTCATCCTTTTCATCAATAAGCGAATAACCGCTTGCCGTCATCCCACCCGAGCGATGTAGTTCCTTTTTCATTCCTTTGCCTTACTGTACAATCCTGAATTTCTTCATATCATAATTGAATTAAAATGTGCCGTCCATTCAGGAGTATAGAGGATCGTTCTGTTAATCAATGGATCCACGATCAATAGCACAATTAAAGTTCTCGATAAAAACGGCTTATTGGAAAAGAGGAATTGCCGAATCGATGCTCTCAGATCTTGAAAGAGGTAACTGAAATGGAAGACGAAATTTCGGAGCAATCCCAAAATCGACACCACGAGGCAGAAATTGTACCGGAGACATTTTCAGAGACTGTTCCCGATTCAATATTTAACAGGTTCTTCCTGGAAGTATCTTCGCTTGCCACATTTACTTTGCGCTTTTTCAAAGAAGTATTTAAACCGCCGTATGAGTTCAATGAACTGGTCAAGCAGTCATTTCTGATCGGTTACAAGTCCGTTTCCTTAGTCGGCATCACAGCCTTCATAATGGGGCTCGTGCTTACCATCCAGTCAAGACCCACGTTGGCAAAGTTTGGAGCGGAATCGTGGCTCCCTGCGATGGTGGCAGTTTCAATTGTACGCGAAATAGGACCCGCGATCACCGCATTAATCTTCGCCGGAAAGGTCGGATCGGGAATCGGTGCGGAGCTGGCGTCAATGAATGTAACCGAACAGATCGATGCGATGCAGGTCTCGGGCACAAATCCCTTTAATTACCTTGTCGTTACAAGGATACTTTCCGCAACACTGATGCTTCCGCTCCTGGTGGTTTTGGCCGATGCCTTTGGTTTGTTCGGGTCATTTGTCGGCGTGAACATACAGGGACACGTAAGCACTTACCTGTTCTTTTCGCAGGTATTTCAGAGTCTCCAATTTCAAGATTTGTTCCCGGCGTTCGTCAAAACGTTCTTCTTCGGATTCGCAGTTGGACTGATCGGAAGTTATAAGGGATATAATTCCACTGAAGGAACTGAAGGCGTCGGGAAAGCGGCGAACTCAGCGGTAGTATTCGCGTCGTTGATGATCTTTATCATCGATATGGTCGCGGTACAGATTACAAGTTTGTTTCAATCCTAGATCGGGCAACGTGTAGAATGACAGCTGATACGCGCGTTATGAATACCGGAAACGAAAACAAGCAAGGCGGTCTTGCCGTCGTTGAGATGGAACATATCAAGAAATCTTTCGGGAACAATCATGTGTTGCGCGATATCAATCTGGTGGTTCATAAAGGAGAAAGTCTCGTTATACTCGGACAATCCGGAACGGGCAAATCAGTACTTATAAAATGCATCGTCGGGTTGATCGATCCTGATGAGGGTAAGCTTGTGATACTCGGTGAGGATATTTCTGAACTCAGGAGTAAGGAGCTCATTGAAATGCGCAAGAAGATAGGCTTCCTTTTTCAAAGTGGTGCCCTCTATGATTCCATGACGGTGAGGGAAAATCTTGAATTCCCGCTTAGAAGACAAATACGCTCAACACCGAAAGAGACAATTAACTCGCTGGTGAAAGAAGCAATGCGAAATGTAGGGCTTGCTGAATCGATCGATATGACGCCTTCAGAACTCTCCGGGGGAATGCGCAAAAGACTTGGATTAGCCCGAACTTTGATTTTGAAACCCGAGATCATGCTCTATGATGAACCAACAACGGGGCTGGATCCCATAACATCAAAAGAAATAAGCAGCCTCATATTGGAAGTGCAAAAAATATATGATACCTCTTCCGTCATTATCACGCACGACATTGACTGCGCCAGGCGCACGGCAAATAGAATCATAGTGCTTAAGGATGGGACATGCGCTGCTGAAGGATCGTATGCCGACCTCGCGAATTCGGAAGATACATGGATAAGATCTTTCTTTGAATAATAAATCGGAAAAATTGTATGAGCTGATAAGATGAAAAAAGATACCGGTAATAAAATCAAGCTGGGAATATTTATTTCCCTTGGAATAACGGCTTTCATCCTGGGAATATATTTTATCGGACAGAGGCAGCAACTATTCAGGAGCACCTTTCAATTAAGCGGAGTGTTCCAGGATGTCGGCGGACTTCAGGAAGGAAACAACGTGCGCCTCTCGGGAATAAATGTGGGGACTGTAGAAAATATCAGTATGGTGAGCGATACGTCGGTTAGAGTGGATATGCTGATTGACGAAAGCAACCGAAAGTTCATAAAAAAGGATGCGGTCGCGAAAATTGGTACGGACGGCCTTATGGGGAATAAAATTGTGATCATAACTCCCGGGACAGGAGGGAAAGCGGAAATCGAAGCCAACGATACTGTCAAAACAGTCCAGCCGATCAATTTGGATGAAATTCTGGCATCGTTGAAAAACACAGTCGAAAATACATCCAGTATCACAGGTGATTTGTCCAAGATTACAGGCAACATACAGTCAGGGAAAGGAACCATAGGAAGGCTTCTGATGGATCACTCACTGGCGGAGAATGTCGATTCTGCTCTGATTAATTTAAAGGAAGGTTCAGTTAACCTGAAGCAAGGTCTATCAGGCCTAAATATCCTTATAGGTGGTGCAAAAAGTAGCTTCGCGCAAAATTTCGATTCCACGCTAATTAATTTAAGAGAAGGTTCGGTTAATCTGAGACGGGGCTCAGAAGGATTAAAGAATCTTATAGATGACACAAGGGGCAGCTTCGGGCAGAATTTCGATTCCACATTTATTAATCTAAAAGAAGGTACAGCCGGGTTTAAAATACTAATGGATAAGGCAAAAAGAAGTTGGCTGCTATGGGGTTTCTAAAAAGTGTAGACATTGTCTCGTTCTCGGACTCCGTTTTGCGACAGGCTTTATCGAATCGCCACAGCTCATTCAATTTCTCAAGCGTCGAGCTGTACACGAAAAATCAATAAGAGGAATTATCTATGATAAGAGCAATCTCGATCGCAGTTCTTGCCGGCGGCATACTTCTTCTGATACTTGGCATCAATGCATATAACTCATCCAGCTCTGACATTTCTCGATTCTTCACTGGCGCGGCCACCAATAAGTCGGTATGGCTGTTAGTGGGCGGCGCGGTCGCGGCCGTCCTGGGACTGGTGGGTCTGCTGCGCGGAACAAAGAAGGTTTGAGTACTGTCACTCACATCTATGCCGGTGTGAGGCGGCCTATTCGGTTGCATGTCACTGCCATTGTGTCGGTTTTTTACCAGTTCAAGTAGAACGATTTAATTTAAAGTTTCAGGTTACTGTTTCTAATGCTTCTGCATTTTCGACAGTCAACATTCAAATCTCCATGCAATAAGTCAACAGTTTGGTCGTTCCAGACGGGATGTAGCTCCATTTTCATCCCTTAGAGGCATTCTCCGCCAGCTCAATCATATATATACTTCTAACATAGCATTTGGGGCCGGATTCGGAAATTCGGATCGGATATTTGAAAATGAGCGTCTCTTACGCTTTGGCACAGCTGCTCGGAAAGCGGTTGAGCGGCAGAAAGGAAGACAAAAGATGGAATGGGAACGACTTAAAGGAGAATGGAAACTATTGTGGAAAAGTGTCGTGGACGATTGGGCGAAATCACTTAATGAATTACTTGCCGGGATTTCGGCCAAGTATAAGGCACCCACCGGGATCTCCTGGATGAATGTTCACAGGCTTTACGATTTACGGAGATGGTGTTACATGCGTTTCAGATTGTTCATGCTAAGAAAGGAAAACTCAGCTTCGAGGCGCCGGAGTCTATACCGGCCTGTACGGCGCAATCAAACAGGCGCCACGGATTCCGGGGCTTAGGCTGCTCGACGAAAATGTATTTAAGCATTCTTCACACGGGGGAAGCTGCCCGGTCGTCAGACTGAGCTACACTTCAATGCCGCCTGGCGAAGCGGGAGGTGATCGTGATCTCTTGAAAACAAAGAAAAGAAAATGGAACCGAAAATAGAAGTCATCGAAAGGAAATCAACTGGAGTCGGATCACTCATCGAGTTGTTGCTGATCGACGAGTACGTGCTCTGCATAAGAACGAGGGACGCGCGGCGGAACGTAGATGGGAAAGACATCACTGTGCTGCGTAAGTTATTCGGGAGTCAATGTAAGTATCTGGATGGTGCTGTTGTTGAAATCATTCGGAGAGCCCGTGCGCTTGGACAAGTCGCTCCGGTTACGTTTGCACATTCCATGAAATCCACACGACTCAAACGACGCAACGAGAGACTTGCCGGGCAGAATCAAATCATCGAAGCCTTGCTTGAGGACCACGAATCCATGATCCGCGCGTTGAGCTATGAAAGTCCTCATCTCTCGAATGAGCAGGACGATACCGATACTGCCGTTTTTGCTGCCGGTCTGGCGGGACAACATCTGGAAATGGCCGGAGCCCTGAGAGAGTGGCTATAGGCGATTGCCATGACGGCTTTCCTATTTAAGTCGATCAGCGGGCAACATACGATTCGTATTAAGGGTTGAGCTGGCGACTGCTCCGAATGGGAGAATCGCCAGGAATGGAAGGACCCAGGTTGCATTTAATCGCTCTAGAAAAGGAAAAGAAAGTGAAACCGAACATTGAAATCTCCGAAAAAAACTTGAAGAAAGTTGCCACGATACTAAACACCTTGTTAGCCGACGAGTATATCCTCTACACGAAAACACGCAACGCGCACTGGAACGTGCTGGGAAACAACTTCAGTGAGCTCCATAAATTCTTTGAAATGCAGTATGCCGCCATCGATGTCATGATTGATGATGTGGCTGAAAGAGTCCGCGCACTCGGACACTTCGCGCTTGGAACGCTCAAAGATTTCCTGGCGGTCGCCCGATTGAGCGAGCACAATGAAGACTTCAGCAATCAGAATCATATTATAGGAACCCTCCTTGAAGATAATGAATCCATTATCCGCTCGCTTCGAAAGGACATCCCTGCGGTTTCAGACGATTGCAGAGACCTCGGTACGGCTGACTTTATGACCGGGCTTATGGAACAACACGAGAAAATGGCCTGGATGCTGAGGAGTTACTTGAAATGAATTACACTTAGAAAAAGAAAGATAGACCATGAGATCACATCTTAAGTTATTCGCGGTACTAATTGCACCGATTGTCATCTCTGCAATGTTGCCGAAACAGTCATCAGCACAGCAGGGTGCTGTTGACTTCCAGGTCTTTTACGATCAACTGAGTCCTTATGGGCAGTGGGTCGACAACCCCACTTACGGCTATGTTTGGATTCCTAATGCAGGACCCGACTTTGTTCCGTATTTTACCGGAGGCCAGTGGGTCTTATCGGATGATGGCTGGACTTGGGTGTCGGATTATGACTGGGGCTGGGCACCTTTCCATTACGGCCGCTGGGATTATGATAATGTTTACGGTTGGTTTTGGGTCCCCGATAATGTGTGGGGGCCTTCATGGGTCACGTGGAGACAAGGCAACGGCTATTATGGCTGGGCACCGATGCGCCCAGGTGTAAGCATTGAAGTGTCATTTGGTGGCTCATATAACATGCCGGACGATCGCTGGACATTTGTCAGGGACAGGGATATTAGAAGGCGGCACGTTGACCAGTATCGTGTCGATAGGGCAAGCAACGTAACGATCATTCAGAGTTCCTCGGTTATTAATAGAACTTACACCGACAATGGCCGGCATGCCGTCTACGTTGCAGGACCTAACGGGAGTGACGTGCAAAAAGCTACCGGCAAACCTATCAAACTGGTTTCCATTCAAGATAATAATAAGCCGGGACAGGCTTTGAGCCACGGCCAACTGCAGATGTATAGGCCGGAAGTGCGAAGTGGTAACGGACAGAAACCCGCACCGTCTCATGTGGTCGGCATCAAGGATGTGAAATCCCCGTCGGAAAGAACTGTGCAGACCATGCCGCGTAATGTCGGTCCACCCAATAACATACGCGGCCAGCAGCAACCGGTCCGGCCACGGAACGCCAATCCAACCGTAAACAGCGGAAAGGGACAACAACCGCAAACTGTGAATCCACAGCCCAACCAGCGTGGCAAGCAGCAGCCTCCCATGCCAGGTAACACCAATCCGTCTGTCAACAAAGTTAGGGGACCACAACGGCAGACTGTAAATCCACCTAGCACCAACCGTGGCAAGCAGCAACCTGTCTCGCCGCGAAAAGCGAATCCACCTGTCAATGATGCGAAGAAGCAGCAACAGCAAAACGTGAAGCCACCTCAGAAGAACGACAATGGTAAGAATCAGCAAACAAAGCCAATGCCGAACCATGATAATAAGGGATAGAGTTGAGCCTTCTCGAATACAAATCAGTCAAGAGGCTCCGTCAAACTCTAGTCTCATATAGGATAGGACCTAAACCCTGGACGAGAATCCTGGCTGAGTATGCCGGGAAGTGGTACTCACTCGCCCTTCTTCTTGTCTTCGTCGCCTGCGCGGCTGGAATTGTGCTTTATCGGATCGACAGTCACGCGTTTCTCTACTTCGGTGACGCGACATCGCGGGTCGTCAAATCCCGTGAGTTCATAGACTCACAGCATACGGGCATAGGCAATATTGGCACAGTCTGGCTCCCCCTTCCGCAGCTGTTGCTTGTTCCTTTCGTATCGATCAACGGTCTCTTCTATTCGGGCATTGCCGGAGCGATGGTCGGCATTCCGTGTCTGGTGGGCACGGGGCTTCTCCTCTTTGGGATTATCCGGAGAATCACGCGGTCGCTTCCGATCGCGTTTCTCGGTGCCTGCTTGTTCGCCCTCAACCCGAATGTCGTTTATATGGCACTCACACCTATGAGCGAGCTCAGTCTCTTCTTCTTTGTCGCACTCGGCGGGTATGCCCTTCTGCGATGGCTCGAGACAGACGCTATGAAGTGGCTCCTGCTGTCCGCCGTTGCCGTGATGCTGGCAACTCTGTGTCGCTATGAAGCGTGGATACTCGCTCCATTTGTCTCACTTGTAAGCGCATCAAAAGGGATCGGTTTCCTGACAGAATCAAAGAGACTATCCTTGAAAAGGATAGCCGGTATTGCCGCAATATCCTTTGCCGGGATTGCGTTCTGGCTGGTCTGGAACGCGGCCGAATACGGCGACTCGTTGACATTCCTGCACTGGACATCTTCTATTGCCCCCGCCGTCTCTAATTACTCGCTGGAGCAACGTCCGCTTGCTAACCTCGTCACATTTGGCCGGGCGATTTTGACCATCTTTGGCCCGGCTTTGCTTCTGGTCGCCGCGGGCGTGTTCATCCGTTTCCGGCACAAGGCCGTCGAATGGAAGCAGGTTATGCTCCTTATGTTCTTCAGTCTCCCGCCTCTCTTCATCTTCTTTGCGTTGATGGCTGGTCGAGTGCACATGGATCAGTGGTGGTGGAACTGGAGGTTCGTGCTGACGTCGGGCATGTTTCTGTCGCTGGCGGCTGCAATGGGCCTTTCCGAATTATTCAGCAGGGTCCGGTCGATGCCCGTACGCGTCGCCATTATCGCCGCCCTTCTCATGATGCCTTTTGCCCAGATCACAATTCCTTCGGTTGGAGTTGCGACTTTTAAAGACGCTGCAAAGAGTCTTGTTGACACAACCCCGTTTGCGACCGCGCTCGGCGAACGGCTTAATTCAATAGACGACAAAAGCTCAATCGCACTCCTAACCGGTTATGGTCAGGCACAAAGAATCATGATATCCAGCGGATTGCCGCTGAAGAGATTTCATATCATATGCAATCCGGATAGCGGGGGTTTCCTTGAGCCGCTTTGGGATTCCGATCGGTATGTGGTGGTCGGTATAGACCGCACACTGGAATCACAAGAGTTAATTAAACACTGGCTTTCCCAATGGTCGTCGAAACTCAAGAACTATAGAATCTATCATGAAGACGGTAACTATATGCTCCTGGAACGCAGGGAGATATTCGCATTAGGGGAGACGAAATGAGGTTATGCAAGTACTCAATCGGAAATGTTCCGATATGTTCCCACAAACATGTTTCCGGACGGGTGAGGGAATAAGAATGTTGGAAGATTTGAGCTGCAACCTTAGAAAAACACGGAGATAATAATGAAAGCTTTAATATATCATGGAGCGGGGAAGCGTGCCTGGGAAGAAAAACCAAAGCCCAACATAAAAGCTGCAACGGATGCAATCGTTAAGATGACGAAAACCACCATTTGCGGAACGGATCTCCACATCATGAAAGGAGATGTTCCCGAAGTTCCCGATGGACTTACATTGGGCCATGAAGGAGTGGGCATCATTGCAGAGGCAGGATCGGCCGTTTCCAATTTTAAAGTCGGCGACAGGGTACTGATCTCCTGCATTACCTCGTGCGGGAAGTGTGATGCGTGCAGGAGGGGCATGTACTCGCATTGCGAGAACGGCGGCTGGATACTCGGGCATCTTATCGACGGAACGCAGGCGGAGTATGTCAGGATACCTTATACCGACACAAGCCTGTACCATATACCGGACGGTACAGATGAAGAGCCGTTTGTGATGTTAAGTGACATCCTGCCGACCGGATTTGAATGCGGGGTTCTAAACGGCCAGGTCAAACCCGGAGATACTGTTGCCATCGTCGGCTCGGGTCCCATTGGGCTTGCGACTCTTTTAACAGCACAGTTTTATTCTCCCGCCGAGATCATTATGGTTGATACTGATACAAATCGACTTGACGTAGCGAAAACGTTCGGCGCAACGAAGTTTGTTCACGGCAATGCCGTTGATGAGATAATGAAACTCACAAACGGAAAGGGTGTCGATGTGGCGATTGAAGCCGTCGGAACTCCAGGTACGTTTGATATCTGCCAATCCATTATCGCCCCGGGTGGACACATCGCCAACATCGGCGTGCACGGCAAGAGTGTTAGCCTGCACCTCGAAAAACTATGGGCGAGCAACATCACACTCACGACGCGCCTCGTTGATACGGTGACCACCCCGATGTTACTTAAAACGGTTCAGTCCGGAAAACTCCAGCCCCAGAAATTAATCACTCACCGTTTCGCGCTCGATCAGATCATGAAGGCATACGATACGTTTGGAAACGCAGCGAAGGAAAAAGCTCTTAAGGTCATTCTCGCGAATTAATGCACGAGGGAATGACTGCAAAAGTCCTATTTATTAGAGGAGACATTCCATGAAATTATATAAGAGATCCATCGTGTCGGCTGTGCTCGGTAGTTTGCTGGTTCTGATGGGTGGGTGCTCATCATCCATACTCGTAGAAGAATGGAGTGATCCTTCATTTCATGAGGCTCCGCTGAATAAGGTGTTGGTCATCGCCGTAAGAAAAGATCTCTCCAGACGGCAGATTTGGGAGGACGCCTTTTCCAGCGAGCTATCCCAATATGGCGTCCAGGCAACGTCCTCTTACCGTCTGTTTCCGGATATGCTGCCGGATACAAGTCAGGTTATTAAAGCTGTTCAGGAAAATGGTTTCGACGGCGTCCTGGTGACCCGTCTCCTTCTTCCTGATACGAGCTCCGATTATGTCGAGAGTTCTGTCACAACACAACATGAACGACGATATAATTTTCGAACAGGGTATTACACGTATTATAAACAATATGTCCAACATCCGGGATATGTCGAGTCTCTGGTAACTAAACGACGCTCCATTGATGTGTGGGTGACCAGGAACGAAGGAAGAATCATTTGGAGTGCTGAGGGTAATACTCCTGAATTGGGAACGGTTGAGGCTGTGCGAAATGATATTGCCGGACTTGTGGTACCTGAGTTGGCGCGGCTTGAAATAATTAATTCCAAGCGGTAAAGGGATAGCGCAAGACATAATTCACGCACCACTTCGCAATTTGAAGATGTTTTCGCCGACAAGAGATATGCACTGAATCGAAGCGGTGGAAATGTAACAGTCATTGACGACGCGACCAATCAGACCACGCTGGTATCTTCCCGCACAGATCCTGATGCCGTAGCAGTTAATCCCGTTACTAACAAGGTATACATGCCGAACTATAACAGTAAGAATGTAACGGTCATTACCGAGCAGAATGTTCAAAGCGATTCATTGACAACTTCCATAGGAGCCCTTGCGGGTAATCAGACGACAAGCTCGGCGCCGATGGGCAGAGATCCGCGTCGATGAAGAAACTTGTGTTGATGAAGTAGGCAATACCAACTAACCTGCCTTCCTAGAAGTCCCGTCATCAACTCAGGCGGGACCTTCTTTTTGCCCGCGTGAACTTGGCTTTACCAGTTATAACCCATTTCCTTAAGCCATTTTTGAGCGGAAACATTTCCCAGTCGTGCACACGTCTTGAGACATTCAATCTTTTTATTTGAGTCGCCTCTGTCGCCGTAGGCAAATGCCAGTGCGAGATAAGCCTGCATATTTTTCGGATTGAGTTCAACGGCTTTCTCGTAGAGTGATATAGCCTTGTCGAGGTATCCCTTTGTACGATAGATAAGTCCTTGAGCAAAGTAGCCGTTTGAATTCTTCGGATCAAACTCGATCACTTTTCCGTAGAGAGACATGGCAGTGTCGATGTCTCCTTTTTTATCGTAGATTAACGCTAAATCATAATAAGCGGCCGGATAAGCTGGATTGAGATCGATCGCTTTTTCGTAGAGTGATTTAGCTTTCCCGAAGTCCCCCCTGTCGTAGTAGATAATTCCCAAGACCAAGTAACCGTATGAATAGTTTGGGTTGTGCTCAATTCCTTTCTCATAGGACGACACGGCTTTGTCGGTATCTTTTTCAAAAATGTAGTAGGATCCTAAGCCGAAGTCGGCATATGAAAACTGTGGATTGAACTCGGCTGATTTTTCAAAGAGCGTCACAGCTTTGTCGGGTTCTCTTTTGGACAAATAGGTGCGCCCTAAGTTGTAGTAACCAAGAGAACACTTTGGATCCACTTCAATGGCTTTTTCGAAGAGTGAAATCGCTCTGTCAGTGTCTCCATTAGTACAATAAGCCATCCCCACATTATTGTAAGCGTCCGTAAATTCCGAATCGAGTGCAATCGCTTTTTCATAGAATAGGATTCCAGTCTTGATATCGTTCATCTCAACAGCATTGTAACCCTCTTGGAACCAATCGCTGGCCGAGAGGGACTTTGAGGCAGAAACATATTTAGCTTGCAGTCTATTGCGTTCAGTTTCATCTGTTACGCGCGTAAGCTGTTTCCGTATTCTGCTCAATGCAGCCTCGGCGGAATCCCCCTTTTGGCTGGCATTCTCAAGCTCTGTCAGCCTGACCTGGTCACTTGCAACGAGTCCGATTTTACGGGACACGTCCTTTGCATTTATTGTGACCGAAGCTTTGATGTAGTATGTCCCGCCGTTCCATTTTTCATCAAGAACATTTGTCGCGCTAACACAAGCGGTAATGCCCCTTAGCTGTTCTGGTGTAACTCCTGCGAGTACGCTTCTATTTTCTTCTGTGGTCGTATCAAAGGTGCCCCGCAAATACGTATCGACATCTTGGAGCAAGATTCTTTTCACCTGATCAAGCGCTATTGAACGGGAGATAATTTTGTCGTCTGATGCGCCCGCGGTATATGTATATTCCCGGTCAAATGTCCTCGTTTGTGAATAAAGAGGCACGGAAAAAACACACAGCAAGAAGAAATATCTCGATTTCATAAAACCTCCTTTGTCACAAGATCTACTTGAAGCTGTTAGCGGCAACTGCTTAGTCTTAGCCTTCATAAGGAGAAGGGTTCATCGAAGTCCAGTTACGTTACCCTCGTCGAATGTCAGGGCAACGCCAGAAGAAGATGCTGACTCAGTCCTCCTCCTTATGGCTGAGCACTCGTCCTCGTTGACGGTCCCTTTTGACAGTCGAATTAAAATCCAGATTTGAGAGGTTACATTTCTTCTCCCCTCAGTACTCTTGCAACCTTGTCGGCGAAGAAATCAATGCATTCCCTCATCGAATCCTCATTCAGATCGTGCTTCCACGTCTCACTACTGTGCCACAATTCGGTTCCGGGATCCCTTACGGTGCTTAAGTCGTTCGAGACTTCAATAGCACACCCATCCGGTAGAGATGAACGGTAAAGTGCCAAGACCGCTCCAGTCTGTCCTTTTTCAACGATAATTATCTTGCAATCTAGCTTTGCAAACTGCGGATTTAGATAACATGAGTTGACCAACTGAAGTGTATTGCCTGTCTCTTTATCAGTTACCTGATCTATTTTGTTATCTATCTCAAAATCGATGCCCTCTATCTCCAAGATCAAATCTGTCTGAATCCTTTTGCCAATTTCCGAATAATCTGTTTGACCGGACTGTAACAAATTGTTCAGAAGGCCCCGATCTCGAACAGTGAAGCCAGCTTTCATTAAGTCCTTTTCAATTTCATTGTAAGCGTTGTTGTATCTTGTCAACGTCTTTTGCTCTGCTTCAGTTACCTTCTCCGTCGTGTACGGAACTCGTAGAACCACGACTGGATTGGGTGTTTTCTTGAGAAAGGCCCTCAACTCGGGACTTATTACAACATCGTCCGACTTCAGCACCGGTTTTATGGTCGCCATATAGGTACTGCAAGCGCTCAAAACAAGAGACATTGATGTGGCTAAGAGAACTAGTTTCTTTTTCATTTTCTTCTCCATATTTGGTTGCGATCGTCACATTATAGCTGGTTGAGATACAACACTCATCTGTAATCGTCGTGGGCCCTCATAAGAAGCCAACGTTTGGCGCCTAACGACAACTGGGCCCTGCTCTATTATCTAGATATTCCTGACCTGCCTGCGTCTTAAACAGCGATGCAAAGTTAGCAATCCAATTTAGCAATAGCAAAGTTGACAACGGACGTCATTGGCGCAACAAGGACCCGACTCATTCTGGCGGGAACCTTATTGGGTATAAGGCTGAACTTCAACTACGCCTTGAATAGTTTCAACTTTAGGAAATACTCCAATGAGAAACGGATGTTCGTGCTAGTTGTCTCGGCGGCTGAGATCCGGTTCTCTCGGATCGTCACAATCCTAAGTGCCCCCAAAACCGATCCAATGTTATCTTAGTACTCAACTCGGAATTGGATGTTGATCCATCAACCTTTACCGCTCAGGAAAATACGAACGATAACACTCAATGACATCTAAAGCTTTGCCGGTTTCAATGACCTTTGCAGAATTCATCAACTGTGATATAATGCAATCACCGTGCTCATCAATTTGGTTATGGAAGGGTTGCGGGCTAAATTTTACTAGATTCCTTTGCGTGGGATAACGCGATAAGAAATCCACTCGTTTTGCAGGAAGCTAGGCGACGTATAAAATAGATCGAACATCCACATGCCTGTGAAGACGGAGGACTAGTTGTTGCCCGTCCTTCGCTTGTTTCTCTCAGAGCGTCCTCATATAACAGCAGGTCATTTTCAGAGACACGGTGAAAATGGACTGAAGGTGAAAACTATAAAGATGTCAGGGAAGGCTTAGTTAAGGGCGATTTCTTATCAAGTCAAAGGCTGTCAGCCGCTAAGAATGTCAAGGGAGTAGCAATATGAATAAAAGTATCACTAGTCTTCTTTTACTTTTTGCGTTTCAATTAGCTAACGGGCAGACCACACTTTTTCGTGACAGTGGGCCTGGCAATCCAGTCAAGGTGAGCGCGAACGCGACGAAGGCGCATTTTCTGCCGGGAGTAATACTTGTCAAATTCAAGGATGCGGCCAGCGTTGTGCCGGGCGAGGCGGGCGGTTTAAAGAAGACCGGAGTGCCGACTGTCGATGCGATCTTCAAGCAATACGAAGTGACATCGGTGGTACAAGTTTTTAAGGGTGCAAAACCGCTTGAGCAAAGCCAGACGCTAAAGGCATTCAATGGTTACACCTTCGAACGGCCAAGCTTGCACAACATTTACGAACTCACCATTAAAGATCCGCTGAAGCAATTTGATGCGATCCAAACTTTGAAGGGTGATCCGAACGTTGTCTATGCCGAACCCGATTATGTTTATTCTATCGTGAATGATAAACCAGAATCCGGCATAATCACCCCGCAGGAGATTCATGAGTATTTGAATGACCACGGTACTAGTGGCAGCAATCCGAAGTCACCAAGAGTTGTCACTCCACTCGACCCGCTTTACTCACAGCAATGGGCAATACCTGCCGTTCATGCAGACGCCGTGTGGGACACAACCACTGGCGACTCAAGTCAGATAATTGCGTTTCTCGACACTGGTGTTGACTGGCATCATCCGGATCTTGCCGACAACATTTGGACAAACACCGCCGAAGCGAATGGAATCACCGGTGTCGACGACGACAATGATGGCTATGTCGACGATCTTCATGGTTGGGATTTCATAAACAACGACGGCGATCCAAGCGACGATAACAGTCATGGCACACATGTAGCTGGTATCGCTTGCGCAGTCGGGAACAACGGAATTGGAATCGCAGGAGTTGATTGGCACGCGAGGATCATGCCAATAAAAGTATTCCAGAGCAACGGTCAAGGCGACGCAGCTACAATCACTCAAGGGATTTACTATGCGGTGCTGAAAGGCGCGACAGTAATAAATATGAGTTTTGGAAGCTACGCCGAATCACTGACGATGGAAGCTGCCCTGCAATATGCCTATGCACAGTGTGTGCTTGTTGCCGCGGCGGGCAATGATGCTGCCGACATCAATTCAATACGTCCTGGCCCGTTCTTTCCAGCAGCACTGTCCTATGTGCTTGGCGTTCAGGCCACATCTCAGGGCGGAGGACTCGCGTCATTCAGCAATTTTGACCCTGACGGCCCAGTCTATAGCCAGTACCAAAATTTGTGGAATTATGAATTGCGAGCTCCTGGTGATGGAATAATCAGTACAATACCTGAGGGCAATTACAGGGTCTACAGCGGCACATCCATGGCAACTCCGGTTGTCTCAGGGGCTGTCGCCCTTTATCGACAACTCCATCCCGGGCAGTCTCAAGAACTGATGTTGGGCAACTTGATAAACACATCTGCAGATAACATGAACATCTTTGCCGCGCTTAATGTTCATCCTAATCCGGAGTTATGGTTCGTTTCCAATACGATCGTTGACACTCTTGCGGGTGATAACGGCAACGGACTGGTTGACGCAGGTGAGACGATTCAGGAGTGGTTCACGGTTAGAAATACCTGGGGACAATCTGACAGCGTTTTTGTAGGATTGCAACTCGGTGAATTTGAGGACACGTCCGTTGCACATATACTGAATTCGGTTGCATACCTCGGCAGCATCAGTCCTTATGCAACGAGAACGAACGAGGCAAATCCTTTCGTAATCCAGATCTCGCCGAGTGTTGCCGAGGGCAGGACTATAGTGTTCCGGGCGACGCTTTGGTATCGCGGAGCAGTGGATACCACGAAACAACAGATCGTATTGACAGCGAGCAATGGACAACTCCTTGCAGGCGTGATGGATTCGACATTGACGTTGACGCCCAACAGGATTTGGCTCGTGAACCAGAGCTTCAGAGTCGGCTCCAACGGAACATTGACAATAAATCCTGGGACGAGAATCGTTCTCAATAACCTGCTCGTCAATAAAGGGCACATCTATGCCCTTGGCACGGCAGACAGCAATATCGTTTTCAATGGGCCGTCCGGATTCAGCGGTGTTGGCAGCTTTACATTCTCATATACACAGTTCATTTCAACGAATGACGGCTTCGGCGATGATATGTTCGGTTCATCGGTCTACACTTTCGATCACTGCAAATTCGACGGATTCTACGAGACCAAGAGTAACAGCATGTTTTTGGGCACTAATTTCAGTTTCTCAGAATGCGTGTTTGTGAACTGTATGTTCGGCATTTTTAATATTTATCATGCACCTGTGTTGTACAAATGCACCATCGATAATTGCAACACAATTGCTGCGAGCTATGCCAGTGGGCAATCTTGGTTTCCGGGGAACTACAATAATTTTAATCGCTTGTTCAATTACGCTCCTGCTCTTTGGCCGACTTCAGTCCTTTTTCCTACGACCGATGCGGCGTCAGTGGGCAACAACTTCCTTGGCTTTGGACAGAATTCCTTTGCAGTTTATGCCGTGGGAACAGGAGATATTGTTAAGATCCCTAATCAATATTGGGGGACTGTTGATTCATCCAGGATTGAAGGGAAGATCTTTGATTTCTGGGAAAATGCGAATCTGCCCATGGTAAACTTTAAACCTTATCTGACGGCTCCATCCGACTCTGCTCACGGGATCGTCTGGAAAGTTCTCGTTGACGGTATCGATCCGCAAGATCAGAAGAATCTAATGAGTCCAATCGGTGCTGGTCCTCATCGTTTCGATGTCTATTTCAATCGTTCGATGGACACAACCCACACCCCGCAACTTTCCTTTGGTGTGCGTGATCCATTTAATCAGCAAGCTGTAACTGATTCGGCACATTGGTCAGACACTGCCAGGGTATGGACGGCGTACAAAACCGTGAAGCTGTACACTGGAGACGGAATTAATATGATTCGTGTGTCAAGCGCCACGGACCCCGAAGGCTTTGAAATACCCGTTGAAGACATGAGGTTCAGTTTTCTTATCGATGCGGCGGGAACCGAATCTGTTGACTTCGCCGCGACGCCGGGTCTCGGGAAGGTTCAACTTGACTGGGTTAAGCCTGACTTGCCGGACATCTTAGGATATAACATGTATCGCTTCAACAACTTGACAGACACGACCTACTCTGACACTACTTTGATAAGCACAAAATTAGTGACGGATACAACGTACACAGATTTCAATGTCGTTCCAGGTAAGAATTATTACTACGCTTACAAGGTGGTACGCACCGATTTCACTGAAAGTGAATATTCCAAGTTCGTCGGAACAAAAGCTTTGACATCTGAACCTGGTGATGCAAATGGCGACTTTAATGTAGATGTTCTCGATGTCATTTCGGTCGTTTCTTACATCCTCGGTCAGAATCCACAGCCCTTCATCTTTGCAGCAGCGGATGTGAATGACGATAGTCTAATTAATATCCTGGATGTGGTCCGCACAATTAACTTGATCCTTTATCCTGGCACAGGTATGCCAAAGACAATTGCTTATTCAGATGTCTCGAAGTCGTCACAGCAGGAAGCGACGCTAAACCTCGTCAATGGTAAAGTCTGGCTTAATTCGCCTGTCAGGGTGTCGGGTATTCAATTGAGGTTTGCCGGATGTAAAGATCCGAAGGCGCTGAGCCACCTTGAAGGGTTGAGCGGCCTTGAGGTCTCGACTGCCGAAATAAAGGGAGACACGGCAATTGTCCTTGCTTACAGCATGAGAGGAGATTTCATACCCGAAGGCAAAATAGCACTTCTTCAAAGCAGCACGAAGGGATTTTCCCTGGTCTCCGCGGTTCTTTCTTCATCGGATGGCAAGTCAGTCTCCGTGAACGTGTGTAACAATGGTGTACCTGTCGTTCCAGTGACGTACAGCCTGCTTCAGAACTACCCGAATCCATTCAATCCGACGACGACAATCCGGTACGGACTGCCCAAAGACGTAAGTGCAGTTCAGATAGTCGTGTATGACATTCTTGGTCGGCAGGTAAGAATGATTGAGCAGGGAAGCCAGAGCAAAGGTTACCATGAGGTCATCTGGGACAGTAGGAATAGCAACGGAGCTCGAGTTGCTTCCGGAATATACTTCTGTCAGTTCAGAGTCCGGGACAACAATGCGTTCAGGATAATCGGCACGACTAAAATGATGCTCCTGAAGTGAGGTCTATATGATTTCACTACGATTGTTCTTCCTTCGCCTGCATCACTCGGCAGTGGGTTCTAAAGTGAAGAGCCTTGCAGTTGCTGGAGCTCTTACATTGCTGGCCGTGTCGAGCCTGCGCGCATCGACAATTATGTATCTCGACAGCGTAAGAACAGGTCCAAATCAGACCGTCGGTTTTTCACTTTCCATCTCAAACGACAAGCCTTTTGTTGGTTTTCAGTTGGATCTTAATTATCCAAGTGTTTTGACCTTCGTCAACGGTTCAATCCAACTCACTTCGAGAGCCGCGGATCAGTCGTTCTCGGCAAGTGTAGTCTCACCCGGAGTGCTTAGAATAATTGTTTATTCGGTTAGCTTGACTGCATTCAAAGGTTCATCCGGTGCCGTACTTACATTGAATTTTGCGGATGGAACGACGGCAGGAACCTATCCGATTGGTATTCAAAACGCAATCGTTGCTGATTCGGCCTCGCACAATATTCTGACTGCCTCATACGGTGGACTTTTCACCCTGAGCGCTCCCCGGCTTAACGTCTCGCCCATGAATCTGAACTTCGGTGCCGTACCACTGCATCAATACAAGGTCGAGACAGTCACTCTGGAAAACACCGGCAATGTAGACCTCCATATTTCCAAATTGTCGATTAACCAGAGCGTTTTCTGGATGAATGATTCCTCTGCCGTCTCCTTGCCTGCAAATGACAGTATCACAATCAACGTGAACTTCGGCTCCCTAAAGAAAGGAGCATATGCCGGCACATTGACAATCTCAAGCGATGATCCAGCCGCCTCGACTCAGAGTGTCACGTTGAATGGAATCGCTTTTGCAGTGAATGAGCTAAGGATTGGCTCTGCTAACGGACGCTCCGGATATGTCTTTCATGTTCCGGTTTCTATAAACAACATGGAGAGATTCACTAGTTTTGAATTCAAAATAGCTCTACCGTCAGTTGCAAAATTTGTAAGCGGGTCAGCGCATCTCTCAAGCAGGGCAACTGACCAAATCGTCGCGGCGGATACGTTGGGAAATATCCTTACGGTTCTTGCATACTCACCCTCAAACTCCGCTTTCAAAGACACTGGCGGTGTCGTCTTGACAATGGACTTCATGGTACAAGGTCAGGGTGGTACCTACGCCTTGTCACCGTCGGATGCAGTCATTAGCGATTCAACCGCTGCAAATATCATATCCGCCTCCTACGCTGGTAACCTTCAGGTGATCTCCCCGATACTATCACTTAACACAGATTCGATTGGCTACGGCAGTGTTTCTGCAAAGGATACGGCAAAGGTGACATTGATTATTTCAAATAGTGGCAGCGATACTCTCACAGTGAACTCAATCTCAGTCGACAATGCATCCTTCCGCACCCCATTCGCCGCACCGGTTTCAGTGCCCGTTGGGGGCTCGATCTACTTAGTGGTGTCATTTCATTCCACACAGGAAGGCAATCATGGTGGTCAGATTACAATAAGGACCAATGACTCGCAGCATGATCCCGCGTACGTGTCCCTATCGGCGAACGTTTACCTTCCGAACATACTGAGTGTCGTTGATGGAGCTGGCTTCAAAAAGGAAAGTGGGCTGATTGCTTTCGACCTTGAGAATATGAAATCCATAGTGGGTTATCAATTCGATCTCCAACTTCCTGACTCGATCACACCCCTTTTGGATTCAATCCGGCTGACGTCAAGAAAGAAGGATCACGTCATAAGTGCATCAAGACTAACTTCCGGGCTTCTGAGAATCATCGCATATTCACCTTCACTTGCTCCGTTCTCGTCAGACAGCGGATCTATCATGGAGTTGCCCGTTTTGCTGGGAGATACTGCCGGGACATTCCAGATTCATTTGTTAAATGTTGTTTTAAGCGACTCATCCGGCAAGGATGTCTTAACAGGTGAGAATGATGGCAGTTATATAATTCACTCCAGAAAAATAACCGCGACGCGATCCCTTAATTCGTCATGGAACATGATCTCCATTCCTGTTGTTCCTGACAACTATGCAGTTGGAAGTCTATTCCCCAACGCAACGTCGAATGCGTTCGGCTTCAACAACATCTATGTACCTGTGGATACCTTACATAATCAGTGTGGTTACTGGCTGAAATTCGACACATCATCCATCATAAATATCACAGGTCTTCCCATCGTTGCTGACACTTTTTCCGTAGTCGCCGGGTGGAATCTTATAGGTTCGATAAGTGCATCAGTACCCGTGGACAGTATTATTGAATCTCCAGGCGGAAACGTGTGTTCTTTTTACTTTGGCTTCAATGGCGGTTACCGCTTCGCTGACTCCTTGGCACCAGGGATGGGATATTGGGTGAAAGCATCCAATGCTGGCAGATTGATCCTTCATACTGACCCTGCTCGAATCTACTTATCGTCAGAGCCTGCCCCCATGATCAGCAGTCACAAAAAGTACGTCGAAGCATTCAAATCCCACGTCACTATGGGCGTGAACATCTCCTTCTTGGACACACTTAACTATTTGAAAATTGTTGATGCAGATTCCTTTGCGCAGACACTATACTTCGGCAGAGCAAATGTCGATTCTCTGGCTCTCCTTCGATATGAACTTCCGCCGAAGCCTCCGGACGGAGCATTTGATGCGCGTTTTGGATCGGACAGATTTCTGGAGACTCTTCCTCAATTATTTGATTCAACTGATTTTGGTGTTGGAGTACAGACAGTCTGTTATCCCATAACCGTGCACTGGCACGTTGCCCAAACCGGAGTTGACTATTATCTCATAGTAAACAGCAGTGACAGTACAAAAAGGACTCGGATGAGTGGTGACGCTGAGTTTGTCATTTCAGATTCAAGCGAGCATTCATTCACATTGCGGTGCGTGTCGACAGCCGGGCCTGGAGATGAAATTCCGCTTCCCATAAATGTTGTGTCAGTTGCTGCTCAATCAGGTCATGGTCTCGTAAAGCTCACTTGGGTAACTCAGGCGGAAGTAAATAATGCTGGCTTCAACGTCTTAAGAAAAACGCCTGTTGACAACTCCTTTGTGCTCATCGCGAACTACTCCACGGATAAAGCTTTGAGAGGACTCGGCACAAGTCAAAGCGGCAGGACATACTCTTTTACCGATTTGAAACTCAAAGGAATCGGGCTGTATTCATACAAACTCCAGAGCGTGAGTACAAACGGAATCACGACGGACATAAACACGATTAATGTGACGGTCCAAATTCCTAAGAACTATTCACTCTATCAGAATTATCCGAACCCATTTAATCCGTCGACCACAATCGCTTATGACTTGCCGTCGGATGGCTTTGTACTTTTGAAGGTTTACGATATTCTTGGAAAGGAAGTGCAAACACTTGTGAACGAACAGAAGAGTGCTGGCTCGTATCAGGTGATTTTTGACGGAACTCGCTTTTCGACCGGAATGTATTTCTACCGGATTCAGTCGGGGAATTTCACTCTTGTCAAAGAAATGCTGTTAATGAAGTAGAAGTAATCTGCATCATCGTTCATTTGAGTCCCGTCATAAATAATCGTGGCGGGACTTTTTATTTTAAACCTCAGCATTAGGCTTCAGGAACCGCATATCGTGAAGATGAAGTCTTTGGAAGCTCTGGATTCCGTTTGTCTTGATCCATGTTCAACGATAGTCTTCCTCGGGCCATCTTTAGGACAACAACTTTTATATTGAGCCTCAAAAAGTTCGTGTCATCGTTCCGATCGGGGAGCAAGTGCCCACCAACTACCTACGTTTCGAATTCAATTGTTCAGCTCTTCACATCTCTTTCTAATCACCGTGTTTGTTCGTCTCATATGGCGAGCGATATCTCCACATTTGGGTGAATAATGAATGTGCACCAAAGATCGTGGAGTTGTTGTTGGCGGATAGGATTGGTAACTTTGCATCGGCACATAAATGAGCACAAACCAGTTTAAATGGTCGCTGGCTTCCTTCTTGCTTTACTGTTTGTCAGCAGGCGCGAACTACACGATCGCGCCCGACTTCTTCCTCGTCGATGCAATAAACGACCATTTGCTTAACCTGATGGCCTGGCAATGGGGAACATCAGGTCACTGAGTCTGACCTAAAGGACGTCTTCGGATTAATGACGCGATACCACAGGCCGACATAGGATGCTCATCCACACTAGACACGTCAAAATCTCGATCGTGGTCATAGCGATGACACATGCAGCATTTGCCCAGACCGAACAATTGCACGGCGAGGCATCTGCATGGCTTACTACTAATTCACAGGAGCGGGCCGTATCTGTCCTTGGACTCCGGTACATCCCCGATTTGCTGGCCGAGTATCGTTTAGGGGGTGAGGTCGATGCGAATATGGAGCTGTCGCTCAACACTTTTGCTACCGCACAATATGAGCAGAATCAAAGTCCGTTGTACGATATAACACTCAAGTTGTACCGTGCGTGGTTCAGATTGTCCACAGAACGATTTGAGGCGCGCATCGGTCTGCAGAAAATCAATTTCGGTTCGGCCCTGTTGTTCCGACCGTTGATGTGGTTCGACAGGGTTGACCCTCGCGATCCGCTTCAGCTTTCAGACGGTGTCTACGGCATCCTCGCCCGGTACACGTTCCAGGACAATGCCAACTTCTGGCTATGGGGGCTGTACGGGAACAACTACACGAAAGGATGGGAAATTTCTCCCACCGAGAAGGAAACGGTTGAATACGGCGGAAGAGCCCAGTCAACGCTCTGGGATGGGGAGGTCGGCATTACGTATCATCACAGACGCGCGGACCTTGGTTTGCTCTTGCCTTTTGCACTGCAGCCGATGAATACGAACGTTCCCGAAGACCGGTTGGGATTGGACGGGAAATGGGATATCGGCATCGGTGTGTGGTTTGAGGCGGTGCTGATCCGCGAAGAGACCGACATCCCTGATCTGCACTTTCAGCGGCAATGGACGCTTGGAGCAGATTACACAATTGCAGTCGGGAACGGATTGTACGTCGCGATGGAATATTTCAGAATGGAAAATCCACCAGCCGCTCTTGCCTCCGCAAATGGTCAGGGTTTCTCGGGATTATCGATGAGCTATCCACTGGGAATACTCGACCAGCTGTCGGCCATTGTTTATCGGGACTGGAACAATAAGCAATGGTACCGGATCGCAACCTGGCAGCGCAAGTACGACAACTGGAGTTTGTATCTCCTCGGATTCTGGAATCCGGAGACTATTCAGATCTATCGGAATCAAGGGGGCACAAACGCGTTTGCGGGAACGGGGTTTCAAGTGATGGCCGTGTTCAATCATTAGATGGATTTTCATATTTCTTTGCGGACATAAGATGGAGCAGCGTATGCAGAATGCGACACTGATAACGACCGAAAATCTTGACAAAATCTATGCGCTCAGTCAGACGAATCTTACTGCGCTCGACCACATCACCCTTTCTATAATTCGGGGAGAGTTCGTGGGTCTCGTGGGTCCGAGCGGTTCAGGCAAGACCACACTACTCAATATTTTGGGTGCTCTTGATGCTCCATCTCACGGGAGCGCTGTCGTCCTGGGGCGCAACGTGGAATCCTTGTCGCACAAAGAAGCGGCTCGTCTCAGAAACGAACACATCGGATTCATCTTCCAGACGTTCAACCTCCTTCCTGTCTACACCGTCTATGAAAATGTCGAGTTTCCACTCCTGTTACAGAGGGTTGACGCATCCCGACGAAAGCAACTTGTCGAAGAGGCGCTGGAATGGGTCGGCCTTGGAGATAGGGCGGATTCCAGACCGTCGCAACTTTCAGGTGGACAGAGTCAGAGAGTTGCGATTGCGAGGGCGATGGTGAAGAAACCCGAGCTCGTGTTGGCCGATGAACCAACCGCGAACCTTGATGCGGCAAATTCCCACCATATTATGAAAACGATGTTGCAGCTGAATCAGAACCTCAAAACAACGTTCGTCTTCGCGACACACGATGAAAAAGTCATCGGGTATCTCAGGCGGAAGGTGACTCTGGTAGACGGAAAGGTCGCAAAGGACGAACGTCTCGCAGAAGAATCGCAATCGTGAGGTAGACTATGCTTACGTTGAAACTGGCAATTCGAAATATCCTTAGTGCTGGTCTACGGACATGGCTTAATGTTATCGCTCTCTCGTTCTCATTTGTTGCCATCATCTTCGTGCAGGGATTCTATGACGGACTGAACGACCAGGTGGAACGTGCAACTATCGACGACCTCTACGCAGGTGGACAGTATTGGCAGAAGTCGTACGATCCGTATGACCCGCTCTCGTTGGACGACGCTCACGAAGTGCTGCCACCTCAGCTTCAGTCGCTCATATCAGAGGCAAAGGCAACACCTATCCTTATTCGAAGAGGGACCATCTATCCTCAGGGCCGATTCCGCTCTATTCTCCTGAAGGGAATCGATCCGGATCAGAAGATCCTGTCAATTCCTTCTGAGCTATTAAAGGACACATCTCAGGAAATTCCTGGTGTGATTGGGACTAGGATGGCGAAGAGCGCCGGAATACACGAAGGGGATGTGGTGACGGTGCAGTGGCGGGACATCCACGGCACGTTCGATGCGCGCGATGTAACGATCAAGAAGGTGTTCAAAACGACTGTGCAGGACATCGACAACGAACAGATATGGATCCCATTGGAACAGCTCCGGAATTTCACTCGCACAGAGAACCAAGCAACGATTGTCGTCTTAAAAAAGAATGTCGTACCGGTGGACAATGTCGCCGACTGGAACTTCAAGGATCTCTCATTCCTTTTGAAAAGCATACATTCGCTCGTAAAAATGAAAAGCATTGGCGCAAGTATCATGTATCTTCTCCTTCTGTTTCTGGCTATGCTGGCAATATTTGACACGCAGGTTCTTTCAATCTGGCGGCGCCGGAAGGAGATGGGAACGCTCATGGCCCTTGGGATGACAAGGACGAACGTCATTGAATTGTTTACATTCGAAGGAGCATTTCACAGCATTCTGGCAGCTGTCGTCGCTGCGGTGTACGGGATACCTCTTCTCGCGATTGCGGCCAATAGGGGTTTCGAACTCCCAAATGCTGCGGACAGCTTGGGTTTTGCTATCGGGGAAAAGCTATTCCCCGCCTATTCTCCGGCGCTGGTGATTGGTACGACAATCCTGGTCTGCACTGTGACAACCATCGTCAGTTTCCTTCCGACAAGAAAGATAGCGCACCTGAAACCCACCGATGCACTGAGGGGGAAAATGTCATGATTAAGTTTCTCCTCAAAGGACTCTTGCGGGACAGGTCAAGATCGCTCTTTCCGTTCCTGACCGTTCTTGCCGGGGTGATGCTGGTCGTCTTCCTGCAGGCGTGGATCAACGGTGCAATTTCGAGTATGATTCAGTCGACCGCCCACTTCAACACCGGGTACGTCGATGTAATGACCAGGGCGTACGCAAAGGAGGCAGACCAAGCATCCAACGAGTTGGCGCTCCTCGGAATCGATACGCTCATCACCGAGCTAAGACACGATTACCCCGATCTTGTCTGGGTTCCGCGGATCAAATTCGGTGGATTGCTCGATATCCCCGATGAACACCACGAAACCAAAGCCCAGGGCCCAGTCAGCGGCTTGGCGGTAGATTTGCTGTCGGCGGGGAGCGCTGAATGGAAAATCCTCAATATGAAAGACGCCATTGTCCGTGGGCGGGTCCCGAGAAGTCACGGAGAAATACTTGCCGGCGAAGAATTGGCGGAAAAGTTGGGTGTCCAGCCGGGAGACACGGCGACCTTGATCAGCTCGACGATGTATGGAAGTATGAGTGTGACAAACTTCGTCGTTGTCGGGACGGTTCGGTTTGGTATTGCCGCGATGGATAAGGGAATGGTAATTGCCGACATCTCCGACATACAGCAAGCGCTGGATATGCAAGGAGGGGCAGGAGAAATACTGGGATTCTTTGCGGACGATTTGTATCACGAGGACCGGGCAAATGCGGTGACAGCGCAGTTCAATGCTCGCCACATGGTCAGTTCGGACAGTACGCCATCGAACGCTGTTTCTTTCGCGCCGGTCATGGGAACGCTGCGAACGCTCAGCGGACTTTCAGACTACATCGACTATGTCGATATATTTTCTGCAGTCATCGTCGGCGTATTCTTGGTTGCCATGTCGATCGTTTTGTGGAATGCGGGCTTAACGGGAAGCTTGCGCCGGTATGGCGAAATCGGCCTCCGCCTCGCCATGGGTGAGGACAAGACGCATGTGTATCTTTCTATGCTCACGGAATCCTTGGCAATCGGTTGCATCGGATCGATTGTGGGTACGCTTTTCGGGCTTGCGATCGCATTCTATTTGCAGGTACACGGTTTCAACATCGGTGCGATCATGAAAGACAGCACGATGATGCTGCCGAACGTCGTGCGGGCGCAAATCACGGGTCTTACCTTTGTGATCGGCTTCTTCCCCGGCCTGCTTGCTACATTTCTGGGCACCGCGATGTCCGGCATCGGGATCTACAGACGACAAACATCGCAATTGTTCAAGGAGCTTGAAACATGATCACCATGATGTGGCTAATTCTCTCCCTCCTGCTGCCTGTCAACTATTTACAGGCTCTTTCAGGAGACGAGATACTCAACAGAGTCGATAAGAACATGTTTTCAGAAACCAAGATAGTGGAATCACGCATGGTCATCCACGGGCTCCGGGAAATGCGGACCGTGGAGTCAAAATCTTGGCAGCGGGGCACGGACGAATCGTTTACGGAATTCGTTGCCCCGGCCCGTGAGCAGGGGACGAAAATGTTGAAGCTCAAAGATATGCTGTGGGAATATTCCCCTTCGACCGACCGCACGATCATGATTTCCGGACATTTGCTCCGACAGTCCTTGATGGGTTCCGACCTGTCGTACGAAGACATGATGGATGATCCGCATCTCCCGAACATGTACTCGGCAACGATTTCTTCAGAAGATACGGTGACAGGTAGGCTATGTTGGGTCCTCGACCTGAAGGCGATAAAGGAAGATATCGCTTACGACCATCGTCGGATATGGGTCGACAAAGCACGATTTATTGTTCTCAGGGAAAACCTGTACGCCAAAAGTGGAAAACTGCTAAAGACCGTTGATGTACGGGAGGTAATGAAAGTTCAGGACCATTGGTTGGCGAAGTCGGTTTTATATAAAGATGTGATGAAAGAGGGAGAGGGGACAGAGTTTCTAATCGATGGTGTAACGCTTGATGCCAGTATCCCCGATTTTCTTCTTTCAAAGGCTGCGTTGCGAAGGTGATCTCATCGAACACCATCTCAACGAATCATTTTGCCGATCTCACTCAACGGCTGCTGCAATCGTTCTGGTTGTCCAATCACTTTTTGTCGGGCTGGGAGATAGGAGCACAGGTGAAACCAACTCGGCTGGTGCATGAACTGACGCGGATATCAACCTGACCTGCCCCCGATAAGTGTTCCGATGTTAAGTTAGCAATCTCGACCAAGCAAAACATTCGTCGCGCCACCCTCGTCAACTTGACTTTTTTCTTGAGAGTAAAACAGTTCGAGTCATCGTTCCGATCGGGGAGCAAAGCCCACCCGATGTGCGAACTTCCCGGTTAAAATCTTCAATTCTTGTCATGTTGGTGTGAGTAGTCACTTCCTTGCTCTTGTCGGGAAGACTATTTCCCGTCGCTCAGTTGAAAGCCAAAGCCGCGCGCGCGAACTTCGAACTGCCAGTACCCGACCGGATTACTAACTTCACATTAGTACAAAACATGGGGGCAAGTTTGTCAGAATTCATCTGTCAATCATAAACTTTGTCCAAGCTGATTGCTGGGTTGGCTCATCTCTCCAAAGTCATCTAAAGAAATCATGTTTTGCAAAGCGAACGGGTTTGAACTTGCATCTGTGATGGAGTATAACACTTTTCTTGATCCCCTCCCTTTGGTGTAATGCTCCGCATGACATCAGTTAACCCCGCATTAAGTATTTCAGTGCAGGCGACCACTGCAACAACAATCCATCAGACCAGACTGAAATCAAATCCGTATACCTGGTCTTAGTAAGGAAAAGGTCCGAAATCTTGACAATAGAGCGGTCAGCAGTTACATTATTTTGAGTCTAAGTTAACGTATGCTTTACGGGTAAAATCAAATCAAGAGGGGGTTGTGAATGAGCAATTACCATGTACTTTGGTTGACACTCTCTTCCGTATGGCTTTTATTCGGTGTAGTGGCCGTGTCAGGGTATTGGAGCCGAAATTACACCCGTGGGAAATGGAGACGCGAGATGATCACGTTGGCTCTCTTGATCGGTGGCATGTTATCTCTGAGTATACCCGATAGGTACCTGGTCCACCGCCATAATCATCACCACCGGATGTCCAGAGCCTGATCGATTGTAGCAATCCCGTGGCAAATGGGTGGTTGTTGCCATTCAGAGCACTACGGACAAATAAGGGCAAGAAATACGGAAGCCCTCATCAGGCTTAGGGCGGCGCCGTGTTTAGAAAAATCCTTCCTCCTGCCAATTTTTGTATTACAACCTCGATTTTGAACGTCAACAAGATCGAGTCATCGTTCCGATCGCGGAGCAAGATCAAAGTGAAGTGCGATCCTACAAGTAAACATCTTCAGGTCTTGTCATGGCTCGCTGACGATTCCCTTAATTCAATTGAAGGCCGAGGGCCCGCGAGATCGATCTTCGAGTTGCCAATGCCCCGCCGGAATACTAACTTATCATTTGTGCACAGCAGGGGGCATATCACTTTTATATATATTCCAATCATCGAATTAGTAAGAAATAATAGGTACATATAGGACTCCGCCAAATGGATTCATCTATACTGTACATCTCAGTGTTCGTTATCTGCCTATTGCTATCGTGGTACCTCTACAAACGATTCTTTGCATACAGCGGCTTAGAAGACAAGTTTTCCGACGTTGTGAATTCGGGTGGCAGTTTTGTCTTCGGTCTCGTTCTCTTGCTCATTATCCTTCTATTGATGCTTGCCTCAAATCATTTCGTTTTGTGGTTCATCACCTCCATTACATTTTCAATTGCACCGTATTTTCTTGTTGTCATTGGTTCTATCCTTTTTCAATTTGGTTTTGCAAAGATGAATGAGCTGGAGTTTATGCGCAACATTCCGCGCTCAAAGATTCGATCGGTGGCTATTGGACCGGTGGAAATAAGCGGTACGATTCTTTCGCAAAATGTTCTCACGACTCCGTATTCTAAGTCGCCGTGCGTGTACTGCCGGAGTGAATTGGAAATATATTCCGCGGATGACGATTCAGACTCTGACAACTCGGGCGGATGGAAGACGGTACCTGGACCAACATTCAAGATTCCTTTTTGGGTTAAAGACGAAACCGGACAGATTATGGTTGACCCGGAAGGTGCTGAAGTTGAGATTTCAGATAGAGAGCTCGGAATGTTGAATCAGGATGGCTCTTCGAAAGATGCCGACGATGCCGTGTCAGAGAATTTTTCTCCCAGACCCGGCGACAGACGTTATGTCGAACAGTTCTTGGCGCCGAATGATCCGGTGTTCATTCTCGGATCGGCGGGGATCAGAAAGGACGGACCAACAGAACAACTTCTGATCCAGGGAGGGACGGAAACCGCACGATTCGTTATCTCGGACAGCCGAGAAAAGTATGCGATCTATCAAGAGAAATGGGAAATGCTCGCCGGGCTTTCGTATGGCATAGTGATTTTCGTTACGGGATTTTTGGGAATACTTTATCTAATAAACCTATTATGAGGATATCCATATGGGAATCTTAATCATTGTAATTCTTCTTCTCGTCGTCATCGTGTTCGCCGGCTATCTTGTGTCGATCTATAATGGTCTTGTTCTGCTGAAGAATAACATCGGGAAAGCCTGGAGCAATATCGATGTCCTCCTGAAACAACGCCACGATGAACTGACAAAGTTATTGGAGTCCGTAAAGGGATATATGAACTTTGAAAAGGATGTACAAATACAAGTCACTCAGGCACGGGCGGCGTACGCTCAGGCGAAAACAATACCGGAAAAAGCGCAAGCCGACAATATGATGACATCAACGCTGAAATCACTTTTTGCTGTATCTGAAAATTATCCCGAGTTGAAAGCCGATCAGATGTTCATCCAATTTCAGGGCAGGATTACTGAGATAGAAAGTCAAATTGCCGACAGACGGGAATTCTATAATGATTCCGTGAATACGTTCAATATTCGTATAGCACAGTTGCCGTACCTGTTCATCGCGAGAATGCTCAATTACATGCCCGCAGAATTGTTCAAGGCAGCGGACGCTGATAAGCAAGATGTTACTGTGAAGTTTTGATTGAATCGATGTCTCTCATGTTCTCTCGATACGCGAAATAAGATGGAACATTCGTACCGATTCTAGGTGCGTGATCTTGGGAAGCACGGAAAGACAAACGTTTCGTCTGCATACAATATTCCTCCTGCCCGAATGTATTGTGGACGGGACCGATCATGGTTAAGCACTCTGGTCGGCTCATCGTTCCCATCGGGGAGCCAAGCACATTAGTCGAGACTGTTGGCTAACGTGGCTCCTGACGCTTGTCATAACCACTCCTTTACCTTTGCACTGTCTATCCTTGAGGGGACTACTGACTTCACACTGGGACATCAATCGGGGGAGGGCAGTCGTATACACACCTATGCTGGAATGTTTCGGGTGTGGTATGAAACAGATGACAGCGGTCGGAGCCTTAGAGGCAGCCGTACGGAATATCTTTATCCCGAAGAGCTATCCTTTTGCAAATTCACATTGTCAAAATACGATTGCCGTGTTGACTTATTGATTATTGAGGTTAGACACCCGATATCATTTTATCAATACGATCTTACGAGTAGCAACATTTTCTCCTGCTGTAAGACGATAAAGATATGTCCCACTCGCCAGATTTGATGCGTTAAATTGGATTGAATGTGCCCCGGCATTGTATTTTTGATTTGTCAATGTTCCCACCTCTTTGCCCAAAACGTCAAATACTTTCAATTCAACGAATTCGTCTCGTGGTATCGAAAAACTTATTGTTGTTGTCGGATTAAATGGATTTGGGTAATTCTGAGAGACCTCAAAAGAGATTGGTTGGACGGCATGTCGTTCTGAGCCAACGGATGTCGTAAACGTTGTGTCATACAACAAAACCTTTCCGCTGTCGCCTACAATATAGCCATGATTTTTATCCTTGAAGAAAATTGATCTTAAATTGACCAAAGTCCCACTTGGAACTTTATCCCATGTTGCGCCTGCATTTGTTGTTTTCATGATCGCGCCATTACTTCCGACAATCCAACCGACGGAATCATCAACAAACGTGACCCAATTGAAATGATATTGTAATTCCGTATCATACCTGGACCAGGAAGTGCCGCCATCGGTTGTTTTCAAAATCGTAGTGGAGTCTCCTACGATCCAACCCGTCAGATCATTTACGAAGGTTACATTCTCTAGCGTAGCGCTTACGCCCGTGTTCAAAGTTGTCCAGCTATAGCCATGATCTGTGGTCTTCACCGCGATGCCAGCGTCTCCTGTAAGGTAACCTGAAGCAAAGTCTTTCGTGTACAAATGGCCAAGCGCATAGGGTGCACGGCTAACGTATTCCTTCGTCCAATAGCCATCCCCAAATTTTGTTCTGAACAAAGCATCCGTTCCACCACACATCCAACCCACCGTATCGTTTAAGAAAGCAACATGTGATAGCCAATAACCACCCACGGATGAAGAAAAGCCATCTTTTGGAGTCCAGGTTTGTCCTTTATCTGTTGTTTGCAGTAGAGTCCCATATCTTCCGGAAATCCAGCCTGAAGAATTATTATATAGACTAATTGAGAATAAGGCGGGATAGTAGTTATAGTAATCAAGATTCGCATTCCAGTTCTGTCCACCATCCGTTGTTCGTAGCAATAACCCATCATCTCCTGTAATTATTCCACTCAATGTGTCAAAAAACTGAACTGAATATAGACTTAAATTGTAACCTGTAGAAAGCGGTCTCCACTGAGCTTGCACACAAACACTTGATAACAAGAGAATAGCAAGTATCTTTTTCATGTTTTCCTCCTATGAGACAGTTCCCACGCTGCATTGATGTCGTCTGGTATTGGCTGTCCAACTATAATTATCGCGAATTATCCTGGCATGTATCCGCATAACATTCGAGTGGACAGAATGCCTTGTGCAAGCAGACGTTTGTTTATGGCTCATTTAAGAATTTCTCCGCGTGCCACTATTCCCATGTGCCCTAATGTTTCGCGCCTCTACAGAAGTTATGGGGGACATTCTAAAGAAACAACGGGCTCGTGAATAGCTCCTGTTGGTGGCTAGATAGCTCAAGAAATCCCAAATCAAAAAGATCCAGAGCCACTTTGCATACCGACTTGCCCCCAAAAATCGACCCGATTTTATCTTCGTACTCAGCTCCGATCACCCCGATTGTGGCTTCAGATCACAAATGATCTTCCCTCTATTCTTTGAAGAGTAGCTCTAAGAGAAGATCAGTTGACGGCACATTCCCCTGCAGACCACTGGTTTCTTATTGCTTTTTGATGATATGGACCCTTCTCTACGATCAAGTTCGCACCCGAAGGTAGTATTGGATTTGTGCTGATAGCGTCATTCGGGAACCCGCCTCACCATATAATGTTAATGTACGTAATAGGAATACTTTGAGAAACCGCCGCGATTTTAATATAGATTAGTCTTACTGTTCACAGTTGGGCGTGCGTTCAATCCTCACTTTATCTCCTGTTGAATATGGTTGTATGTCTTGACGAGGGAGAGGTTGCTGCTTCGTTCTGTAACCAAACTTGTAGTCAACCAGGAATCAGAAGGACGGAATGTCATGATCATCTCAACGGAAACCGTTACAGCGAATGACAATCGTGTCCGCATTGCATTTAGTATGAATGCACTTACATGATTAGCGAACAATAAATGAGGGAGGATGGATGGAAAGGTGTACTAACACATTTGCAGCTGCTTCGTTGTTTGTCCTGATTTGTGCCGCAAATACATTTTTGCCGACGGCACGAGCACAGACAGCAGTGCACCCATCCGGTAGCGGCACGTCGTCGAGCGATCCTTACCAGATAGATTCGCTTGCCAATCTCGTTTGGATAGTCCAAAACTCGAGTTCCTGGGGTTCGTATTTCCTGCAGACCGCGGACATAGATGCATCTTCTGATACTAGCTGGAATTCAGGAGCTGGGTTTACTCCAATCGCTTATCCTGGAAGTGGTTATTCCTTTACCGGGCATTACGATGGAGGAGGACACACGACAACAGGTCTGTTCATTTCCCAGGGCAGTACCGGAATTTTGGGGCTGTTTGGAAGCATATCCAACGCAGAGATAAAGAATCTCGGACTTATCAATGTCAATATAACCGGCGCTGATCATATCGGCGGACTTATAGGTTATACTAGCCTATCGACGATTGATGATTGCTACACTACCGGAATCATTCACGGAAACGGCGGTAATGTCGGCGGACTCGTCGGAGGAACCGGAGGCGGCGTGCTAAGTAATTCCCACAGCACTGCTTCTGTGAACGCCAGCGGCAATGATGTCGGTGGACTCGTTGGTGATAATTACAGCAGCGGCAGCGGGTTCGGTGGTGACTACGGCACCAGCTCTTCCATAAGGAATTGTTATGCCACCGGGAATGTCAGGGGGAACAGTGATTATGCCGGCGGGCTTGTCGGCGCAAATGAGTATTATGGTCAAATAGAAAAGTGTTATAGCACGGGAAATGTGAGCGGCGCGAACGATATCGGCGGACTCGTGGGAGAGAACCTTGGGGTAAACTCCAATGTGACCTCGTTCATCGACAGCAGTTACAGCACTGGGTCCGTAGACGGAAGCAGTCAGGCAGGAGGATTGGTAGGACAGAATCTTCAAAGCGCGAAGATTACAAATAGCCACAGCTCTGGAAATGTCGTTTGCACCGGCAACTACTCAGGCGGGTTCGTCGGGTCGAACTCGAACTTCGGTTCGATAAGCAATTGCTACTGCACATGCATTGATAGCGGCGCGGACTATGCCGGAGGAATCACCGGGCAAAACGGATTCGATGGGACAATCAGTGAGTGCTACAGCACCGGCAGCGTGGTAGGAAGAAACTATGTCGGCGGGCTGGTGGGCTATAATGTTAGCGATGACGGCGCTTCATCGGCAAGTAATAGCTACAGTTCAGATTCTGTCGTCGCTACCGGGAGCTATGTGGGCGGACTGGTCGGGGACAATTATCTAGCCGGGATTATTAAGTGCTACAGCAGAGGAAGCGTTGTCGGCAGTTCGGACGTCGGCGGACTCGCGGGGCTCAGCCTTGATGGAGCTATATCAAACTCATTCTGGGACACACAGACTTCCGGCCAGCCGAGCAATGGCAACGGCACGGGCGAGAACACTTCAGCTATGAAAACACAATCAACCTTCACGAACGGCGGCTGGGATTTTACAAATGTGTGGGCAGCCGACTCGAACATCAATAATGGATATCCGGGATTGCTCTGGCAGTCTCAGTATGTGCCGGCTGCGCCGGCAGCCACGACGGATACGAGCACAAGCGTTAGCTGGGGATCCGCCACGTTGAATGGAGCGGTGAGCTCGCATAAAGGTACGACGACCGTCAAATTCATTTACGGAACCGTCTCCGGGAATTATCCGGATACGGTTACAGCTTCACAAAGTCCTGTGAACGGATGGGGAGGTGCGTCAGTGTCCGCAAGTATTTCCCCCCTTGCGTCAAGCCAGACCTACTATTACCGTGTGATCGCATCGAATTCATACGGCCCCGCTCAAGGAAACGAATTGAACTTCACGACCACTTCCTTTATCGCCGTCCAGCCTTCCGGCAGCGGAACGTCTAACGACCCGTTTCAAATCGACTCACTTCAGAACTTGTACTGGATCACGCAGAATTCCAGTGCATGGGATACGTGCTTTGTGCAGACGGCGAACATTGACGCGTCGTCTACAATATACTGGAACTCGGGAGCAGGCTTTTCACCGATAGGCAATGGCGGAACGTATTTCACCGGGACGTACAACGGAAAGGGACACACCATAACCGGCTTGTTTATCTCCAGCGGCGGTGCGAGTGAAGTAGGAATGTTCGGGGATCTCGTTAATGGCAGGGTGAAGAATCTCGCGCTCATCAATGAACATGTGGCAGGAGGAAGCGAGGTAGGCGGGCTCGTCGGGTACAGTGTTCAATCATCGATTGACAGCTGCTCCACGTCGGGAAATGTTATCGGAGCATCCGGCGGGTACGTCGGAGGACTCGTGGGCTTTGATGATTCATCCATAGTCAGCAATAGCTACAGTACGGATAGCGTCAATGATGCTTCGAACAGCGATGTGGGAGGACTTGTTGGGATTAGTCAATTTGGTTCTTCTATCACCAATTCCTACGCTGTAGGAAATGTCGTCGGAAATATCGGAGTGGGCGGATTAGTCGGTTACAACATTAACAGATCAACGATAAGCAACTGCCACAGCAGTGGAAGCGTCACCGTCAGCCTCGAGGATGCCGGAGGATTGGTGGGCTACAATTATTCAAGTTGTGCCGTAAGCAATTGCTACAGCACTGGAAGCGTCAGCGGAAGCCAGTATGAGGCGGGGGGATTAATCGGCTACAATTACTCCAATTGTCCGATTAGCGACTGCTACAGCACCGGAAGCGTCAGCGGGAGTTGGTATGTAGGCGGATTGGTTGGCTACAATTACAATTCTTCGGTCACCAACTGCTACAGCACCGGCAGTGTCAGTGGCAGCACAAATGTCGGAGGACTGTTGGGCTTCAATTCCGCTTCTTCGGTAAACAGTTGTTTCTGGGATATACAGACATCCGGTCATTTAAGCAGCCCCGCCGGCACGGGCGACAGCACGGACGAGATGAAAACAGAATCAACTTTCACAAATTCCGGATGGGACTTCGTCAGCACGTGGGGAATAAATGGCGTAACTAATAACGGCTATCCTTATCTGTTGCCGCCGCCTGACCATTCCCTTCCGGTTCAGGCGACGGACTTTCTGGCTACTGCTGATGTCGGCTCCATTACACTGAAATGGAAGACACAATCCGAAGTGGATAATGCCGGGTTCAACATCATGCGTGAGGACCCAGGGACATCGGCATTCAAGCTTATCGCAAGTTATGCGAGCAACAACAGCTTAAAGGGACTCGGGACGAGCAGCACAGGGAGGACTTACAACTTCACGGACAATCGCGTAGTTTCAGGTTCCACTTATCAATACAAGATCCAAAGCGTCTCCACAAGCGGCATGACAAAAGATCTGACGACTCTCACGGTGACTGTCGATGTACCGAAGACGTACGCTCTCTATCAAAACTACCCTAATCCATTCAATCCGAGTACGACGATACGGTTCGACCTGAAGCAACAATCAACGGTGACTCTGGATATTTACAATGTCCTCGGACAGAGAGTTCTCGGAGATAATTTTGGAACGTTGAATGCCGGAAGATACAACCAGAACATAAACCTCGGCTCGTATGCGAGCGGAGTTTACTTCTACAGAATCGATGCCGTCGGCAATGATGGAAAGAGATTTGAGTCGATAAAGAAGCTTGTGTTGATGAAATAGGGGATGACAACTTAACTGTCTCAGTAGAAGTCCCGACATTATCCGGCAGGACTTTTAATTCTTAACTGCCGGGACCGGGTTTTCATAGGGAGGGATTTGAGGCAGCCTGAAGTCCGGATTGGTTGTGACCTATGCTCAGGAAAACCATTCCTCGTGCCATTTTGCGGATAGCTACCGTGATCTTGAAACTCAATAAGTTCGAGTCATCGTTCCGACCGGGAGCAAAGCCTACCCGATGTGCGAACTTCCGGGTTAACATCTTGAGGACTTGTCATGGCTCTCTGGCTCTTCCATTCACTCTGTTGAAGGCGAGGACGCGCGAGATCGATCTTCGAGCTGCCAATGCCCAACCGGAATACTAAGTTCACATTGGTACATGAATCCGGGGCAAGTCACGAGGAGCAATATGGTCCCCAAAGCCAGGCTTTTCTCGAACGAATTCGACTAATTCTTCTTGATACCTTCCCACCTCTCAAACGTATTTAAATCGTTTGTTGGATTGAGTTCCAAGATTCCCATCCGACTTCGATTCCAATTCCCATAACCTCACACAGGCATTGCACTTAGACTCCTTCAAGGCCAGCGCCTTTGACTTACGGCCGGCAAATTCTCGCTCACTTTTTTGGGAAAATTGATGAAATTGTCTAGTACAGGGTGGTCTCAGCGAGTGAATTTCAGTATCAGGTTCGAGGGACGATATTCGACTTAGTGGTTAGACATTGAATCTGAAAAAAGTGGAAAGCGTGATACGGCGCACTTTTTTTTACCATCGAAGGCAGTTATCTTATTTCGGTTTGAAGGTGAG
Organism: Candidatus Kryptoniota bacterium; assembly: GCA_036567965.1. Taxonomy (NCBI): domain Bacteria; kingdom Pseudomonadati; phylum Candidatus Kryptoniota; species Candidatus Kryptoniota bacterium. The sequence continues at coordinate 125,624 of DATCTN010000025.1, read as the reverse complement.
AGTGCAATTGAGGCTGATACGAATTTGCGGAGAGCCTGAGAGACTTCAGCAGTTACCACAGACCTGAACAGCGTCCAATCATAATCCAAAAAACGAAGGGCGTCCAAGAAGAAATTCTTGTGAGGAAGAGTCATGAATAGAAGGTTTGTGGCGATCGCAGCTTTCTTGGCGGTGTTTGCTCTTGCAGCTTCACACGATCAAGTGGCTCAAGCACAGATGACTTCACCGAATAACAATTCATTCCTGACAGCAGGAGCCAACCAAGAGATATCGTGGAAAGTCAAAAAAGACTCCACGAGCACTGTGACTTTGCAGTATTCAACAGACGCTGGGTACTCTTGGAACTACATAGCTTCCACCTCCATCGGAGCGGGCACGTATGAATGGACCATACCTGTCGGTATTAATGCATATTCGTGCGAAGTAAGGATAGTGCAATTTACCGCGAGCGGGTACACCACGATAGCTTCAACGGGGAATTTTTCAATTGCCATTCTTAACCCCTATACAAGTGCTAATGCGGTTTTCTCCCACCGTGTCGTAACTTTGACCGCGACTGGCAAACGCCATATCAATAGGAACCAGTTTTTTAAGCAATGATCTCGGGAAGTTGGTGTCCCGTGGACGCGGCATCGCCAACCTCATAAGATCTGTTTGTGTTAGCTCACCAGGGGAACGCAAGGTGTTTGGGTGAATCCATTAAGGCGAATCGAAAGAGAGAGGGTTTTTTTATATACCCTTCGAAAAGCTATTGTGTCATTGCTCTTGATTGGTAGTGAGCGTTAACTGATCTTACCATGCAAGATGAATATGGTTTGATGATGTTGACGGCAATATTTTCAGCGTCGTGGATTATTGGTGGCTGTACATTTGAGAGACTTTAATTAAGGGAGCCTCATGGGGACCGGTCAGATGTTGGTCACAATCGGTGCTATCGCAATACTCGGAGGCGTGATTCTTACCGTCAATAGAAACATCAACAACACAAGCGCGATACTTCTTCATTCGAACATAGGAATCGAGGAGATTTCTCTTGCGTCTTCAATCATGGAAGAAGCCCAGGGATTACCCTTTGACGAAGTCACTGATACGAGCTCGGTCACTGCATTGAGTCAACTTACTCCTGCAAACTCATTGGGACAAGAAGATGGCGACTCAACAGACCTGGATGACTTTGATGATTTTAACGGTCTCAACAACCAAGGACGACTTGAGATTGATTCTCTCGCGACCGGCGTTTACTACGTCTACACGAGAGTCTGCTATGTCAACCAAAATAATCTAATGGGTAATGCCAACACCCAGACATGGAACAAGAGACTGGATATCTGGGTCTGGAACTCTTCGAGCCCTGATACAGTCAAGATGCAGTCCGTATTCAGTTATTGGCCTTTCTGAAATTGCCTGATGGGAACAACGACACTCATCGATCTCGCGGGTTCATTTCTGGTCAGCGGAATGTTGCTTCTCACTGCACTTCAATTAAACCAGAAGTCCATACAGACCACCTTTGACTCACAGGCAGGGCTGACCGTGCAGCAGAATTTGGTGGAGCTGGTCGAATACCTTCAGTACGACTTCCGAAAAATCGGGTACTGCAAGAATGCTGTGAAACTTCCCAGCTCTGCGGTCAGCACCTTTATTCAGAAAGGAGACACGAGTACGATCTGGTTTCTATCTGACGTCTCGAATTTGGGCAACGTCGATACTGTAAAATACTGGCTGGTTAATACGGCCATTCCCGGATGTCCAAATCCCAGAGCGAGATTGCTGTATAGACAGATTAACAGCGGTCCCCCTATGCCTTCAAATCTCGGAATGACTGAATTCCAGATACAGTATTATGGGGCATTCGGGAATCAGATCACGACTCCATTCGGCGCACCGAACCAGGTGCAGTTCATAGTTTTAAACATCCGTGTGGAACCGATCGCTGCGTTCAACGCCGATTACAGCAGCAATTTTGCAACATGGAGACAAACAAGAATGGTCTCAAGAAATCTGGAGCGATAAGAATATACTATGGTCGGAAGAGGAACATTACTGGTAATTCTCGGGTACACCATTCTGTTTGCGTTGACTGGCAAGTATTGGAGTCGGGTCTCGTCGAATTCCGTCGACAATTTCCTCCAATATTATGATGAGACTACCGCGCATTCGATAGCGATCTCGGCAGCCAACCTTGGCGGGAGCCGTGTGTTCTTGAATCAACCTAGCAGTAAGAGCTTTCAACTTTCCGGCAGCGTGTCGGGAGGAACGTACAACGTCCGTGTCGATTCCGTGGGGTCGTATCACCTGCTTTTGACTGCCACGGGTACATATCCCCCGGCTGGCACTAACGGCAGCGTCACAGATACTGTCAAAGTAGAGTTCGGACCGAACTATTTCTCGACATTTGGTTTGTACACGGGGACAATGAACAATCTTTCATGGGACTCGGGCGACACAATCTGGGGAAGCTTCCATAGCGAAGGGACGTTCAATGTTGAAGGGACGCCGGTCTTTTACGGAAAAGTCACGAGCAAGAACGATATTACCGGCGGAGGAACACCTATCATCTACGGTCCGTATCTATCCGGTGTGAGTATTTCGATGCCTGCTTCGGGAGTTTCGAATGTTCAGGCTGCTGCCACTGCCGGAGGAAAAGTGATCAACAACCCAAGCAGCCCGGCACCGTTCGATGTGTACATGACACTCAACTCGAACGCGACGGTGACTTTTCATACAAACATGCATCCGGTCGACACGACAATTTCATTATCCTCATTCGCTCCAAATGGAGTCATCTTCGTCAATAATGGTAACCTCCATGTTCAGGGCACCGTGAACGGCCAGATGACTGTCGCCGCCGGAGGAAGCTCCTTCACCGGCTTTGGCAACATATATATAAGCGGAAATGTGTCGTGCAGTTCTGATCCAAGGACGAATCCCGGCAGTTCAGACTTAATTGGCATCGTGGCACAGAACAACGTTCTTGTGGAAAGCAACAACGCATACCTGGGCATCAGCCCTTCGTATCCTCCTGTAAATCCGCTAATTGAAGCGGCAATTTATGCCCAGAACGGAACTTTCCAGTGCTACTACGATGCGAGAACATCCTACACGAATTTAGGTTCAGTCCATGTTTACGGATCCATTTCGAACAGTTATCTCGGCGTGACCTCTGACCCAACAGGTACGTACGGGTACGATCCGGATTATAGATTCGATCCGAGATTTTCGAGTGTCGGACCTCCTTATTATCCAGTCACAGGAACATTCAGCGTCCTCTCCTGGTACGAATGAAGAATGACTATCGTTTCTCCGGAGTGTATCATCCTTGATTTGATAGGGAACTGTAAGCTCAATGATTACTTTTAGTCGATGAAACCGGTCCAATACAGAAACCGCCAACCTCTCGAGTATCATCCTCACGATTTTAGAAAAATCCTTAGATCCAAAAAGTACCACAGTGATGTCTATGTTGCCCATAGAAAGCCACGCAATCTGCCCGGTGTTTTGGTCGGAGCAAGCGGGATCGTACTTCTTCTTGCGGGTGAGTTGATTCAGGGAACATTCGGCGTCGTATTATTCTTTTTCGCAATCTTATCGATTGCCGTCGGGACGCATTTTGAAATTCTCAATAGAATTATTTACCAATACAAGTATTTTATCGTTCCGGTCATCGGCGTCATGATAATTTTGGTCTATTTGACTCGGCCTCAAGTATTCGGACCACTTCTCCCTAAACAGAACATGACGCAACTCTCTCATTTCTCTTCGGGATACCCGTTCAATTCGGACGAACTTACCGTGATTTTCGGCGGCGGAGAAGGGGTCTCGTTTACTTACACGAAGAAGCAATTGGAGCAGGCAACACATGATTCGCTCTCAACATCCCGCTCAGAATTTCCGTTTGCAATCTACGTGGACAGGGGAAAACTGTACCTCGATGCGGATATTTTTTCGGGATCTGACTTGCCACCAATCCGTATCAGGCGAAATGTGGTTTATAATTTGCCCAATCTTTGGGATGGGAATTACAGCGGTACCGCACTTGAGATTGTAAGCGCTGACACAATGCCCGTGTTTCAACTCGTATTCAAATCGGGAGACAGCATTCGCATCAATGGCGTGTTTCAAGCTCAAGGAAGGCTGGTAATTGCAGATGGAAGCGGGGTATCTATAGCTCAAGGAAAGCGAGTGTTGTTTTACGGCACGAGGCCAATCTTCAAATACCCTTCCTGGAAATACAAAAATCAACGTGTTCCCCTTTGACTGAAGGGCAAGTCTAACACACTCCGCGCGTGGAATGCAGACCCATAAGAATTCTCGAGACGGAGATCCTCAACCTGGAGTAACAATCGCACCAGGCGAGATAGGAGACATTAACCATCTTTCGTGATTGCAACGGAAGGTTGTGAACCATTCTGATAAAGAACCACGAGTATTCTACTTATTGTTCAACAACATGACTGAATCTTCCAGGTCTCGACAGTGATCGAGACCATTCCCGGACCTTATGGTTAGTTAATAGACGCATTGGCTTCCTTGGCAGCTCGGGTCATCGTTCCGATCGGGGAGCAAAGCTGATCAGAGGCCGGCTATCATTCTCTTGCCTCAAAGAATGATCCAGATTGTATAGGGATCGCTTCTTGAATTACCCCTGGTCACTTGCTTTACATTGATATATATGATTGGAGGGTAGGTCAGTCCTGTCTGTTCTCTTTAACTGTATTGATGAAAAATAGATCATAGGTTAGAGGCAGATGAATTACAAAGACTATTACAAAGTGTTAGGTGTCACAAAAAATGCAACACCAGAGGAAATCAAGAGCGTATACCGAAAGCTTGCTCTTAAGTACCATCCGGACAGAACCAAGGGAGATAAAGTCGCCGAGGAGAAGTTCAAAGAAGTGAACGAAGCAAATGAAGTCCTTAGCGATCCGGAAAAGCGGAAGAAGTACGATCAATTCGGCGAAGATTGGAAGCACTATCAGGAAGCTGGAGCACAACCAGGAGGATTCGACTGGTCGAGATATGCGAGTGATCAAGGCGCCAAAACACATCGGATGAGCCGTGAAGATTTCGATGCGATGTTTGCGGATGAAGGCACAGCCGATCTCTTTGAATTCCTTTTTGGGCAAGAGCGCGGCCAGAGACGAAGAAGGAAGACTTACGCAATCAAAGGAGAAGATTTTGAGGCAGAGACAACGCTCTCGCTTGAAGAAGCCTATCATGGTACAAATTCGAAATCAGAAGCATGCTTATCACTTCGGCCGAGTCTCATCACTGCGCCAAGAAGCTCATGATTTTACCCCCATGTTCGACGCAACTTTATCTTGGCAAAAAAGTTGTATCGGTAAATTCACATCGGAGCACGAAAAACGGAAAGGCCCCGCGACAGTTGGATGCAAGATATGAGTAGCAGAAGCAACGGCCGGATGACGAAGTATGCCTCATGCCGCATTGATTTTCTTCTATCCAGGCTCGATATTGAAAAGGTGCATTTGGGATTTGAATATACTAGTTTTCAATTGCGGTAGCTCCTCCCTTACTTACAAGCTTTTCAAAGTAAGATCTCCAGGAAAACGGGAAGTACTCCTGGCAGGCAAGGCACACAGGGTGCATGTCAAGGGTACAGAACCATCTTATCTGACATTCGATTTCGGTGGTGAAGAGATAAAGAAGGTTGTTCCGTTAGACTCGCACGCTGCCGCCGCAAGCCTCGTGTTGGATTTCTTGAAGGATCACGATGTTGATGTCGATTACATCGGCCACCGCTTCGTCCATGGCGGAAGATCATTTTCAGAGACAACACTTGTTGACGAGAGGACACTTCGACTTCTTGAACAGTGCGTGGCGCTGGCGCCACTTCACAACAAAGTCGCGCTTGATGTGATCCTCGTATCGCGCAGGATTTTGCCCCAGGTGAAGCATTATGTGGTGTTCGACACCGCATTCCATAAGACCATTCCATCCTACGCCAGTACTTATCCATTGCCGAAGACCATTGTCAGAAGGTTTGGATTCAAGAAGTACGGTTTTCACGGACTCTCCTATTCTTATGTGTTAAAAAGCTTGCAAGATTACCTGGAAAGCTCTCTGGAAAATTCGAGAATAGTTGCTTGCCATTTGGGAACCGGAGGATCGAGTGTCGCGGCCATTCGGAGAGGACATTCTCTGGATACGTCAATGGGATTTTCTCCGTTGCCCGGCCTGGTGATGAGCACACGATGCGGAGACATCGATCCGATGATGGCTACCTATCTCATGATCACGTATGGTTATAGGCCGGAACTCCTCATGGACCTGTTTAACAAGGAGAGCGGTCTGCTTGGGATATCCGGCTTCTCCAGCGACATAAGGGATATTATCAATCGTTACAATCAGAACGGAAACGAAGAAACAGATCTTGCAATAAAAATGTATGTGCACAGGATAAAAAAATTCATCGGTAGCTTTATCGCGGAGCTCGGCGGAATCGATCTCCTTGTCTTTACAGATGACATCGGGCTGCATAACTGGTACGTGCGGCAGATGGTTTGCAGAGAAATGGAGTGGTGTGGGATCGACATTGATGAATACCTGAATGTCGGGGCATCCGGCGACGAGATTACCTCGATCAACTCTGGAAGCTCTTCAGTGGGGGTCTGGGTTGTTCCCAACGATGAGGAAGCGGTTATCTACGAGGAGGGGGAGAAGCTGTTGAAAAATGAAAACCGTATTGCTGTTTGATCCAGCTCCTCCGAAGCTGCGGTGGGCATACTGTAATGCAGGCGTCTTGGACCAAGGCTCCTGCGACCCGGATGACACGTCCATGTCTTCTGTCTTGAGTGACCTGAAAGACAAGTATGAGATCGAGGCCGTAGGCTACGTGCTTTATAATGGCTGGAAAAGGATGACAAACTCAGGAGAGATTGTGGCAAGCCGGGTTCTTGCAGATCTGGAAGCATCTATTGGAATATTGCCTGAGTACAACGAGTTGACATTTAAGGCCGCAAAGCATACCTCACAAAGCCTTCCTTCGGTTCCCCACGTCGTTCTCTGCGAAACGGGTTTGTTCAGCAAAATGCCGGCTGAATCATCAACCTATGCCGTCCCGGCAGAGCTGAGGGAGAGGGAGCTTAGACGATACGGCGGTTATGGTTTGGAACATGAATGGTCGTTGGCTCAATTAAACAAGAAATCAGACGCAGATCTGAAAAGGATAGTAAGCGTGATCCTCGGAGGAACCACGAACGTCGCGGCGATCCTCGATGGAAATGCAATCGAAACTTCTATCGGGTTTACACCAATCGAAGGAATAATATCAGAGGGCGGCTGTGGAGACATGGACCCGACGGTAGTCTTCTATCTATTGTCATCGGGATTCTCCCTGCATGAAACAAACCATCTTCTCTCAGAGGAGAGCGGGTTCAGAGCCCTTGTCGGAAAAAGTGTGCGGATGGAAGATGTGGTTGGAGGACATCAAGGAAAGTCGTACGATTTTGCCCGCGAGCTGTACACTTACCAGGTTTTGAAGTCTGTCGGCGCTTTCGTCTCCGTTCTCGGCGGTCTCGATGCCATAATATTCAGCAGTGTGCAGATAGGGATGTATATGAAGTTCATCAGAGAACTATGTAACAGGCTTGAGTTCTTAGGCGTGATGTGCAGTGGAGGCAACGGAATGGAGGAACGGCCGACCGTGTTGTCGAGTCCGGAATCGAGAGTCAGAGTGTTGTGCTTCGAATACGACCGCTGGCAAGTGCTGGCCGAAAAAACGATTCACACCATTAATCGAAAAGGTGAAGAACATGTCTGAAGAAAAGAGATTTCTCGCTGATGTCGGCATAAGAGATCTTCCACTTCCAATTAAAGTGCTGTCCAAATCGTTTCCTGATGGTCAGCCGACAGTCGCCAATCTTTCTGTGAGCGCAAGGATTATGCAGGAGTTCGAGGCCGGCTGGATAGATAGGGTAATCCAGATCCTGCACCGCCATCGTGGAACGATAGGTACGAAGGCGTTGAAACAAAATATAGGGGACTACATAAGGGAGCTTAATGCCACTATGGTGAGAATAGATTTCGAGTATCCTTTCTTCGTCGAAAAAATAACACCGGTATCAAAAGAAAAGTGTATGACGCGCTATATTTGTACTTATTCCGCCAAGATCACAAGCATCGAGTCGGTAAAGGTCCTCTTTAAGATCAGTGTTCCTGTCATCACGACCTATCCCAAGTCTTTCAGCAATGATGAGCATAGGGGTTTGTTCGGACAGCTCAGCACGGTCGTAGTAGAAACTGAGTCGAGTCAGGATATTTATCCCGAAGACCTGATAGATATGGTCGATCGTCATTCGCTTGTTCCGCTTTATTCCTTCCTGACCGATGAAGATCAGAATTTTGTAATACGAAAGATTCATTCCGAACGCAAGGACAGCGTCCTGATGCTTGATGAGATAAAGGAAGAACTTTCCCGCATCGAGAACCTCGATTGGTTTGCAGTGCATTGCCTCAACTACGGGATGCTGCACTCATACAGCACCGTGATAGCGAATGAAAAGGCGGTCTGGTTCCCCGGTGGTGGGTTCGGAGGCGGTTCGCTCTGATCCCCACGAATTTTCTTTAGCACCTGCTTGCGACAATAGCGAGCGGGATAATCTGGCGTTAAGTTGTTTTCACCTTCCTACGGATAAACATCGCGGGATTCAGCGTCATTTTTCAGCCCCGTTGCCGTGACAGAAACTTATGAACTTACCGCTGTCAGTCTTGAATGTCAGGCGGAAGGTTCAAGGAGTATGCAGACATGCTGTGCCCCAAACAGATCGAGTCGGACGAACAAGACAGTTATGTGGTCTTCCTGACGTCGATGTCCAGCATACGACGAAGCTGCAAATTCACCCAAGGAGTAACCCCAGCTTGACTATTGGCTAAACGGGGGTTACCTTCTGCCGTCAGGGAATTATATACGACTGTAAGTATTCGCATTCCTACACACAGTAGCTGCCAAAGAACATTCAGGAATTAATCGGCATTCGATCGACAAGTTGCTCCTCAGGTAGTTGAGAAGGTAATGCAAATTTGTAATAGGTAGTTTCAATTGCCTTTAATCACTTCACGAAAGGAGAAACAATGAGAAACCTTTTAAGATTTCTGTTGGCGGGATTCTGCCTAATCATGGGTGTGAATCAATTGCATGCTCAATGGGTTCGAACGAACGGTCCATATGGAGGCGACATTGGAGCCTTTGCAGTCTCCGGCACAAATCTCTTTGTGGGGACTTGGGGCAGCGGCGTCTATCTTTCTACCGACAACGGCATAACCTGGATTGCAGACACTGCGGGTTTGAGGTATAAAAATATCTATACTCTTGCCGTATCGGGCACGAACCTTTTTGCTGGGACCGATGGCGGCGTCTATCTTTCTACCGACAACGGCACAAGCTGGACCTTAGACACTGCAGGGATGTCTTATAAGATTGTCGATGCAATTGCGTTGTCGGGCACGAATCTCTTTGCCGGGACCTGGGGCGCCGGGGTCTTTCTCTCTACCAACAATGGCGCTACGTGGACTCCAGACACAACGGGATTGACGAACAAAAATGTCCACGCTCTTGCGGTATCGGGCACGAATCTCTTTGCCGGGACTTGGGGCGGCGTCTATATTTCCACCAATAACGGCACAAGCTGGACTGCCGATACGACAGGATTAGCGAATAAAGAGGTGTATACTCTTTTGGTATCGGGCACGAATCTCCTTGCCGGGACTTACGGCGGCGCCTTTCTTTCCACGAACAGCGGCACAACGTGGACAAATGTCACCGCAGGATTGACGAATGCTGATGTCAAAGCCCTTATCGTATCGGGCACGAATCTCTTTGCCGGTACCTGGGGCGGCGGTGTCTATCTTTCCACCAACAACGGTGCAAGTTGGACTCCAGCCACAGCAGGCTTGACGAACACTGATGTTCAAGCTATTGCTGTTTCCGGCACGAATCTCTTTGCAGGGACTATCGGTGGCGGTGTCTTCCTCTCTACCAACAATGGCAGCAGCTGGACACAGCTCACACAGATTGGCCTGTATCCCGAAGTTGCCGCTCTTGTTCTGAATGGGACCAGCCTCCTTGCAGCGTCAAATGACGCAGGTGTCTTTCTCTCCACCGACGACGGCGCAAGTTGGACCACTGCAAATACTGGCATAACAAGCCCATATGTCAATGGTTTTGCCGTGAGCGGCAGCGACCTCTTTGCCGCCACCGGCGGCGGAGCATTTCTCTCGACCAACAACGGAACAAGCTGGACCCAGTCCGGCTTAAAGGACACCACGGTCTGTGCTCTTGCTGTGAGCGGCGCCAACCTATTTGCTGCGACTCCGAATGTCGGAGTTCTCATCTCCACCAACAATGGCTCAAGCTGGATCGCTGTTAATACCGGCTTGACAAATACAGATGCCTATGCTCTTGCCGTCAGCGGCTCGAACCTCTTTGCCGGGACCCAGGGTGGCGGTGTTTTCCTATCCACCAACAACGGCGCAAGCTGGACAGCAGTCAACACGGGTTTGACAAACTACGGTATTAGTGCTCTTGCCGTCAGCGGAACAAACCTCTTTGCCGGGACTGAAGGTGGCGGCGCCTTTTTATCCACAGACAACGGGAGCAGCTGGACACAAACGACCTTGACAAGTACTACAATCTGGGGTTTTGGCGTCAGTGGTACCAACGTCTTTGCAGGGACCGTTGAGAGCGGTGTCTATCTCACCACGGACAATGGCGGCAGCTGGACTCAAGTCAGTACCGGCTTGACAAACACTAACGTTCAAGATTTTGCCTTCAGTAGCACCACTCTTTATGCAGGGACCTGGCAAGGCGGCGTTTGGAAACGACCACTATCTGAGATGATCACCGGAATCAAAGGAACAAATGGCGACCTCCCGACAGAATTCTCTCTGTCTCAGAATTTTCCAAATCCGTTCAATCCGACTACGGTGTTAAGATATGCTCTGCCCAAGAACTCGCATGTCTCGATCAATGTCTACGATCTCATCGGACAAAAAGTGAGCACTCTTGTCGATGGCGAAGAGACACAGGGCTATCATGAAGTTGCGTTCGACGGATCAAGATTTGCGAGCGGCGTCTATCTTATCAGGCTTAACGCACCTGGTGTAACTATCACCAGAAAGATGCTGATGGCCAAATGATTCGGTCGTCTGGTCAGAAATACGCCAGTCGCTGTGGCGAACTGCTGACCAACTAGCTCCAATTCTTATTAAGATCGATATCTTAAGTCCCGACATGAGTAATCGTGGCGGGACTTTTTTATTTTAATCTTGGCCCCAGGGCAGGCCAATCGTAACCAATCAAATGGATGGGTGCGGTTTTTCACTGTGGTTTCATGGTTTGATGATAAATTGCAGGTTGTTCGTTCTAAGGTAGTAATTATCGTTCCAGAAAATTGAGAGGAGTTGCAACATGAAGAACATCGGACGCGTGGCTCTCGAAGGTTTTACCCTTCTTGTTTCATTTATACTGGTGGTTGACGCGGGTGCAAAGGAAAAGAAGATCACGAAGAAAGATGTTCCACCGGCTGTTATCTCAGCATTCACGAAAGCGTATCCCAAAGCAGTGGTCAAAGGCTACTCGACCGAGACTGAAAATGGGATGACCTCCTACGAGGTCGAGAGCATGCAAGGCAAAATGAGCCTGGATGTTTCGTATCTGGCAGATGGGACAGCCACTGAGATAGAAGAAGGTGTTCCGGCAAAGGATCTTCCGGATCAGGTATTGAAGGCAGTTAAAACAGCGTACCCCCATGGCAATATCACAAGGGCAGAGAAAAAGACCACTGGAACCGTGGTGACGTACGAATTGAGAATTAAAACGGGCAAGACTCATGCGGGGATGGAAATTGATCCATCCGGTAAGATAATCACACATTCGAAATCCAGCGCGAAGAACGATGGTGAGGACGAAGATTAGGTGAACCATTGAACGGCATCGTGGCTCTACTTTGAAAATGATGTTACTTTGGTGCTCTACTAAAATTCTCAAGGTTTTTCCTCAGAGACGGTAATTGAGTTCTCGTCAACGACTAACGGCATCCTGTTTCAGTCTTTTGTCCAGGGCATGCGTCGGATTTCATCGGGCGTTCGTTTTGCGCCGCGCGATGTGACCCCATTGATCTCCAGTCTCTCAATTTCTGACCAGATCCCGTGACTTTTCAGCCGGCATATGTTGAAGCGGGTCATTGAGAACCGGTGAATTGAATATCGGTCGGGTTAAACTTAGCTTCTTCAACTTAACTTTATTGAACTATTAATGAGGTGTTATCATGCGGAAATTGCTTTCTATCTTTGGCGTCTTCGCACTGATTGTCTGCTCGGCAAGTGCGCAGGATTCGGGATATAAAATTCTGGACAAAGTGAAGCTGGGCGGCGAAGGCGGATGGGATTATCTCAACGCCGATCCCGTGAGCGGGATGCTTTTCATCTCGCGCGGGACTCATGTCCAGGTGATGGATATGGAGAAGAAAACTCTTGTAGCCGACATTCCGAATACGAACGGGGTCCATGGCATCGCGTTGGCGCGCGAGTTTGGAAAAGGATATATCAGCGACGGGCGGGACACAGCCGTCACCGTGTTTGATCTGAAAGATTTCAAGACACTGAAGGTGATCAAGATCGGCGCACTCAATCCCGACGCGATCATCTATGACGAGGTGTCGAAACGCGTGTTCACGTTCAACGGAAGAAGCTCGGATGCCACGGCCATCGATGCCGCGACTGATTCTGTCGTGGGAACAGTGCCACTCGACGGAAAGCCGGAGTTTGCCCAGGCCGATGGTGCGGGAAATATATACGTTAATATAGAGGATAAGAGCACAATCACGGGATTTGACGCGAAGACGCTGAAAGTCCTTAAGACGTGGTCGATTGCTCCGGGCGAAGAGGCCTCCGGTCTTGCCATTGATCGGCAACATCATCTTCTGTTCTCGGTTGCAAGCAACAAAAAGATGATCGTCTCCGATTTTGGGACAGGGAAAGTGATCGCTGACGTGCCGATTGGAGAAGGTCCGGACGCCGCCGGCTTCGATCCGGAAACTCAATATGCATTCAGCTCGAACGGACGCGACGGAACGTTGACAGTGGTACATGAAGATGCACCGGACAAGTTCACGGTTGTCGACAACGTGAAAACACAAATGAGCGCACGCACAATGTCGATCGATTTAAAGACACACCGGATTTATCTCTCGGCCGCTGAGTTCGGTAAAGCGCCTGAACCGACGAATGATAATCCACGACCGCGGCCGCCGATGGTCCCTGGCTCCTTCACCATACTTATTCTGGGCAGATAGCAAAAATCTGAACGGTGATCTAAAAGGTGACTTTGCTTTTTAAGCAGGTAGAAGTTGCATTTGGAAATGGACACGTTATCGGTACCCGAACCTGAGACTGCCTGCGGCCGGGAGGAGTCTCCCGGTTAAAGTCGACCTCCGGAGCGCAAGGCAGATTGTGGAAGAGGTTGGTTGCTTCGAGCGTCTGGTAATGGTCTCTGACCTCAAAATCGGCGATCCATTTTTGTGCATGAACTCGTTTCGGGTCTGCGTGATTCTTCATGACACCATAACGCACGGATACTTCCCGGCAAATCGGGATGCTCCTTCTCACGCGCGTGTATTTGCAAGCCCCTGCAGGAACATTACATGTACAAACAAAGTGGGGAAGGCCTGCAAAACGACTTGTTACTCCGAAGTCATCGAAGTGGGTGCCAGTGCGCAATATTGAAGGTGTGCTCATCGAGATATAAAATTCTGACTGCCCTTGGACCGGACGAAGGACTGCTGCATGCCGAAGCTAACGGCGGAATGATTCATTTGTTATTAACTGATGTGATCATGCGAATCATGAGCGGGAAAGAATTGGGTGATAAGATTGCCATGCCGAAGCCTGGAATCAAAACACTGTCTATGTCCGGTTACACTGCGAACGAACTCGCTCCTCAGGGAATTCTGAAAGGAGGCATGCAATTCATTCGAAAACCGTTCACCCCATACGCTCTTGCTCAGATAGTCCACGAAACTCTTTCTTCTAAACTTGAGAACCAGTAAAAGGAACCCGGATACCTCGCCGGGTAATCAAGCCCTGACTGGCGGCTCCATAGGACTTATCGGGAAGCAAATCGAATGGGAGCGACGAGCAACGGCTCGGAAGTGGATCTTCCAATCACCCTTCAAGGAGTGATTCAGACTGTGGACAAACTTTTCTGGCTCGACAAACGTCCAATCCGAGTTGATGTGTACCCACTCTTCAAACGCTGAGACGCATGAGGAATCGAATTGGTCCAAAACATATTTCGAGTCTTAATTGATTTTTTTAGAAGGAGGGTCAATGAAAATCTGGATTTCTATTTTGATGCTCTTAAGCGGCCTGCCGCTGTATTCCCAGAGCAAAACGTTCGTTCGTAGTTACACTTATCTCGCGGGCATCGGTGATAATAAGATGTCCTCAGGTACCCTGGCACTTTATAATGTCAAGCGAGCACTCCTGCAAGAGATCAGTCTGTATTTACAGAACACCTCCGCCGACGGAAGCACGGAGAAGGCGAGTGCGTTCTCACGACTCGACAGCGGCCAGATATGTTCAATATTGGGCGGGGTTACTAACACAAAGATTGTGAATGAGCATTGGAATGGAAAGAAATATTTAATCGAGGCGTCTGTATCGGTGAATCGCACAGAAGTCACAAAATCGATTTCGACTATCGTAAATGACCGGGACAAAATGAAAGATCTCGTGATCACAGGTTGGAGAGCGGATTCGGCGGCCACACTCATGGATACTTTGCGGGAGTTGATTGCAGGAGAGAAGGATGTGAGCAAAAGGAAGGAAGAACTGGCTCACTATGCATCAGCCGCAAGAATTTTGTCTGCGAGCCTTTGGTTTGAGGAGGGATACGGCGCCGATGTGATGAAGAAGAGGGACAAGCGCATACTCTTCTTTGAAAAGGCAATTGAACTTGATCCGGAGTACTCCGAAGCTTACCACAATTTAGGACTTTCATACTACTCCAATGGGGATACCGGCAAGGCTATTTCACTTTTTCAGAAAGCTATCGCGTTGAATCCTGGGTATTCGCGCGCGTATGACGATCTGGGGTTTGCCTATGTAGGCGAAGACAGCATCGATAAAGCTATACCCATGTTCAACAGGGCAATTGAGCTTGACGCGAACGATTCGTACGGGTACGATGATCTGGGATATGCATACTACAAGAAGGGCGACCTCGAGAAGGCGATAGAATTTCACGAGACGGCAATACGGATTGATCCGAACGACTCTTATGGCTACGCCGCACTAGGGCACTACTACGCGGTGACAGACAGCGTCGACAAAGCCATTCCATTATTGCAGAAGGCAATAGAACTTGATCCTAACAATGCGTTTGCTTACGACAACCTGGGATTTGTGTACGCAGATCTAGATAGTGTCGACAAAGCTATCTTCCTCTATAAAAAGGCGATTGGGATAAGTCCTCAACATCCCCGGGCCTTTTATAATTTGGGAAATGCATTCAGTAAGAAGGGAAACACCGACACTGCAATAGTCATGTATATGAAAGCCATAAAGCTCGATCCAAAGTTTTCAAGCGCATACTACAATCTCGGTCTTGCATACGATAAGAAGGGAGAAACCAGAAAGGGGGCTGATTGTCTTAAGAAGGCCGCCCTGCTCGGGAACAAGGACGCCCAAAGCTGGCTTGAGCAGAACGGCTACGCCAAGTAGAATCTGCAAAGGTTATTGCTTAGGGTTTTAGAAAAACCTTTTCAAACGCGTCAACCGAGGGAATGTTCATGGGGAATCTGTAGAAACAAGTCGCTGAGACTTTGTTAATGAGCAAGTCTATAAAATCTTCTTCGACTCTATCGGGAACCGGGTCTCATTTGAGCAAGACAATCTTCTTCAGTGCCAGGAAATTTTCTGATACCATTTTGCAGAAATACACACCGCTTGAAACGTTGTCCGCCGACCAGGTTATATTGTGATAACCGCCGTTCTCATAACCGTCGACGAGTCTGGCTACTTCCTCGCCAAGCACGTTGTATATAACGATAGAAATATTTGAGTAGGCAGGGAGTTCATATTCGATTGTCGTGCTCGGATTAAATGGATTGGGATAGATATTGAAATCGTAACCTGGAATATTTTTTGGCGGTCTAACAAGAGTAGCACTTATTCCTAAGAAAGCATCCATGGCAGCTGTGGGCTCCTCCGTTGCGGGATTCCATGCCCCAAGTTGATAACCGTTCCAATTATAACTTTCAGGCTCCCAGTAAAAGACACCCAGCCCACTCACCGATTTTGTTTTCGCTATAAGATCCAACAAATAATGATTTGCATTGACCGGATCGTTATAAAGATAGCCTGCTTCAACCACCATTACTTTCGTTTGATATCTTGCGATCATGTCATTCATGGTTACCAGTGCCAGGCTATCATCTGTTGCCCAGGATAAACCAGCCCAATAAGGGTACACCGACATTCCAATTATATCCCATTTGGCGCCGTTGTTTTTCAAGCCATCGAACATCCACCTGTACATTACATCGTCATGCCCGTTTGATAAATGAACAATTACCTGGATTGTGCTGTCAACAGCTTTTGCGGCATTATAACCGCTCTTAATCAAGGCGGCAAAATTACTCATGTGAGTCGTTGCCCTTCCATCTTCCCACAGCATGCCGTCGTTGGTCTCATTCCCGATCTGCACCCATTTTGGAACTACACCGATTGATTTGAGTGTATCCAGAACGCTGTAAACATGGTTGTAAACATCTGTTTGTAGTTGAGCAATTGAATCGCTCGCCCAGGCTGCTGGTTTTGTTTGGTGGCCTGGATCAGCCCAGGTATCGCTCATGTGAAAGTCTATCAACACACTGAAACCCATGCTGTCAGCACGGTGAGCCATGTACGCCACATCTTTTTTATTGCAGTATCCGCCGCTCGGATTGACCCATACTCTGAACCTGAGTGCATTGATCCCTTTTTCCTTCAGAATATCCAGGCAGTTCATCTTAACTCCCGAATTATCCTTGAACACGTATTTCATCGCCTCCATTTGCGAGAGCCAACCGACATCTGCGCCATTTGCAAATTGCGCAATGTTTTCCTGAGGATGAAAAAGCAACACACTGGAGAACACAAGTATCCGATAGAGTTTCATGGATGACAGGGAAAATACTCGTGCCATCATCCATTTTCCTCTCACAACTGACTGTTCAGTCATCGAGCATTGTCTCATGTTCTTGTCCTATCTATTCTATTGTCTTTAAGTGGAACATTCAATGTTCTAAACTCTCGACGTTCATTGGCGCATTCACTGAACTATGTGAAGTAATTTAAATTACCGTGCTCTTTAAATTTTTGGAACCGGCGATCAAACGAATGGTACCTGCTTTGTGTGTCGATCGAACAACTGCGAGTGCGAGTCCATTGAAGGCGGTGCGCTGGTTGCTTTTCATTTGCGTTAGATCTAGAGGATTGCCGTTATCGGTACCTGCCAATCTCCCTTCTCCTTCGATTTTGAATTCGACTAGGTTATTCGCATCGGGGACCACCCAGCCATCATTGTCGAGTATTTCCAGCTTCACATTGGCGATGTCTTCGGCATCCGCAAAAACTGTAACATACAAGTGCATCGTTCATCAGAAGATAAGCTGTTCATTTTAAAAGACGAAAGCAAGACGGGGGAACAAGGGACCGTAAGGAAATCCAGTTTTCCGTTGATCACTCATCACGACCATTCCCTGTGAGGCCGGGATTTCGGGTCGCAGACTCTTGGCCGGGTTCGTGTTCGCTGGCGGCCGGCGAAAAACGTAATAAACCTCTCGGACGATACTTGTGTAGAGGCGAATCGGATCCTTCTGGGACGAACAACGTCAGAGATTCGGATTGATAACGGTTCCATCTCCGCTCAAGAGCTTGAAATAGTCAGGACAGTAAAGTCACACTTTTTCATGAACCGGTGCTGTATGAAAGAAATAACCTGGGGGCTCTTGACATTAGTATTTGATTGCGCTAACTTTTCGCGTTGCTAACTATGTTAGCGCTAACAATTTTCGAGCGTCATTCGTCTTAAATCGGTGTTCTTAACGGCGGGAGGTAATAATTGAAAAATCTGGTTAGGGCCTGAGGTCGTCGATTTTTGTTAGCGCTAACAAATCTTCGTGCTATGTTGGCGCTTACTTGGTGCTGGAATCGCTAAAGGGAGATATTATTTGAAAGCTTGGTTACAGCCTATCCCCCCAAATGCCTCGATTTGCATGAGGACCACTGTGCGATTTCCTGCCGTATTCTACCATTTGCGGATATTGGCGATGCCTGAAGACCGACCCTCATTACTACCCGCGCGCCATCGTTATCCGCTCGTTCCGTTGGCTAACTCTAACCCGATCGCCCCCGCTCAGGGCCTCGAATGTGGGACACCTTACGACAGGCCATGTGGCAGTTGGCGGATCGGCGGCGATCTCCCCTTTATCTCGCGAAAGCCTCTTAAAA
This sequence comes from Candidatus Kryptoniota bacterium, assembly GCA_036567965.1. NCBI lineage: Bacteria > Pseudomonadati > Candidatus Kryptoniota > Candidatus Kryptoniota bacterium. The sequence goes on along the minus strand of DATCTN010000025.1, from coordinate 107,111 downwards.
TACACTGCGGTCGATTCCTTAAAAGTAGATGGAGGTAGAAATCAAAATGTTGGCAAAAGCTTATACTTGTTTTCTGGCCATCTTGATCGTTGCGGTAGCATCTCAATTATCGTGGGGCGCCACCGGCAGGATTACAGGCAAGGTTACCGACGCGAGTACCGGCGATGCCCTTCCCGGTGCCACCGTTCAACTTGTTGGAACTTCGATGGGGGCAGCTACAGACCTGGAGGGGAAGTATACAATATCAAATGTTCCGGCGGGTTCTTACACCTTACAGGCGTCATACATCGGCTGTAACACGCAGATGATAAAAATAGAGTTAAAAGAAGATCAGCAGCTTGAAAAAAATATACAGCTGGTGGCGGTGGGTGTCACCGCAAAAGAAGTAGTTGTCGCAGCCCAGGCGAGCGGTCAAAATGCTGCGATCAATCAACAATTGACCTCCAGCAATGTGGTAAATGTTGTCTCTGCGGCGCGTATACAAGAGCTTCCTGATGCAAACGCGGCGGAATCCGTCGGAAGGCTGCCGGGCATTTCACTTGTCAGAAATGGAGGCGAAGCCACGCAGATAGTGATCCGCGGACTTCAACCTCAATACAATATGATAACGGTCGATGGTATACCGATACCATCAAACGATGCTGGCAGCATTTCTGCCAGCGGTGCTTACGCTGCTCCTACTAACAGTCCTGGTGGCCGCGCGGTGGATGTAAGTATGATCTCGTCAAGCTCGCTGGAAGGAATTGAAGTCTACAAAACAGTTACACCTGATATGGATGCCGCTGTTCTTGGTGGTACAGTGAACTTTGACATCAGGGAAGCAAAAGGAACACATTCCGGTGCGCCTTCGGTTACTCTCCTTGCCCAAGGGGCGTATAATAATCTTATGGGTACATATAACGATTACAAGTTTGTCGCGAGCATAGAGAAGAGGTTCTTCGACGACCGTTTGGGAATATTTGTACAAGGAATTGCGCAAAGGCAGAACCTCACTTCGAACGAACTGGGAGGATCATACTATCAACCCGACAAACAGGACAAGCCCGACTCAATAGTCCTCGGCAGCCTGAATCTCTCTTTCGACCCGACACTAGAGCAGCGATATGATGGAACACTAACATTGGATTACAGATTGCCAAACGGCAAGATATCTCTCGTGAATTTGCTAAGTCACGGTACGATGACCAACGAATCCCACGATGAAACTTACGATCTCGCGAACTACGGCAATGATATACTATTCGGAACACAGAGGTCAACCAATGATCTCAATGTCATGACAAATATTTTGCACTATCAGCAGACTGTAAGTACGATCAACGTGAGTATGAAGCTTTCTAATTCGTACTCGGATAATTTTACTCCTAACGGTTGGAGGCTGGTATTTCAGCAGCTCTCAGCAGGGACAGGCGGCATACCGAATTATGAAAACCCTTTGCAGATCTCCAAAGCTGCTCAAAACATGATAAACCTGAATAATATGTTCTGGCAGGGCAACGCGACATGGAGAAGCTACAACAAGCAGAACGATATTCAGGGCTCGATTGACCTGGAGAGGAGTTTCAATCTATCGGACGAAGTCTCTGTGATGCTGAAGGGCGGAGGGCAATATAAATACACCACCCGATATTACAATTTTGACGACGGTTACGGGAGCTTGTATGGTGGCTATGCCACCGGACGCCGATTACAACTTGTTCAGGCTCTCCCATGGCTGACAAAACCGCCGTATAATCTTGATTCTACCGGCGCCAGAAACTTCTCGATTCTTGGATTCTACGATCCAAATATGAATTTTGGAAAATTCCTTAACGGCGACTATGGAATGTATTCCGGAGTAACTGCGGGCACGATCGGTACGATCATCGACGAATTAAAAACCCTTGGTCAGCAAACGGCCCAGCCGGAAACGGTTCCTGACTATGTTCCCGACGTGTACGGAAGTCTCGCGAGTGACTACACTGGAAACGAATTCAGGAGCGCTGAGTATCTGATGGCAACTATTAATCTCGGTGCCGAGTTAGCCATGATCACCGGTGTTCGGTATCAGGGACTTAAGACCACCTATACCGCCGCTCAGTTTATTGGAGATGCGGATGCCACCAATCCGTATCCGAGCTCGCTGCCCCACACCTGGGTAACAAAAGATGAATACCATGGATACTTGCTGCCGGACGTTAGTCTGAAGTATGATCCGTTTCTCTGGCTGAGTTTCCGTGGCTCGTATACTACCACACTCGCGTATCCGGATTTCAGCCAGATCGTGCCGAGAGAGGATGTCGCGAGCAACAGTGGTCACTATGTGGTCTGGAATAATTATGCATTAAAACCCGCGTATTCACATAACTACGATGTCCGGGTGGCGGTATACGACAACACTGTCGGATTACTTGCGGTCAGTCCCTTTCTGAAGCGTATCGATGATTTGATCTTCGGTCAGGGCACGTACATAACCGATCCTTCAAAATATCCGGGGGTTCCCAGTACTACAAAAACATTTTCGCTCTCTACTTATATCAACAGTCCGTTCCCGGTTAATGTCTGGGGAATTGAATCCGAGTGGCAGACGCATTTCTGGTATTTACCCGGTCTTTTGAGCGGACTGGTTCTGAACGTCAATTACACCCACATATTTTCTAAAGCGACATACCCTTACAACGTCACACAGCATTCGCCGGTCTATCCTTTTCCGACAGTACACATAGATTCCTCTTACAACGATAGACTCATCCAGCAGCCAAATGATGTTGTTAACCTTTCGCTTGGATATGATTACGGCCAATTTTCCATTTTAACCTCCATGATATACCAGTCAGAAGTATATAATGGTACGAACTTCTATAACGCGCTTCGTTCCGACAAAGCAAACTACGTACGGTGGGACCTCGCGGTGAAACAAGGTTTGCCATGGTTCGGTACCCAATTATTTTTTGACATCAACAATCTGAACAGTGCAAACGATAACTACTTAGTCAGAGGCTCCGGTTTTCCAACGTCAGAGTCTGATTATGGACTTTCGGCAGATTTAGGTCTCCGTTGGACACTGCAATGACTCACCAAAGGCAAACCCCGAAAATGCGAGAGGGGTTTTATGAGAGGAGCGTGTACGTGAATGTTTCGTCGCCGTCAGAACGCAAGCTCCGAAACAAGTCCGATTATCATGTGATCAAAAATTGTCGCCGAATTTTATTCCCGAAATATAACCAACAAAAGAAAGGATGACTTATCATGAAATCAGCTATCATCTCGTTGCTTTTGATCGCTGTTGTGTCACTTGCAACAGTGCCATCGGCATCGTTTGCCGCCCAAGGCGCTGATACTGTCATCGTATCGGCATTGCCTCCGGGCAACCTCAACAATTTCATAAACGCTGATACGGTTGCGTCGGGGTTGGTCAAACCTAATACCGTCTTTCTGTTGAAGCCAACCGGCGCTCTGGACACCGTTTATTACATGACTGCGCCTGTATCAGCGAAAGGGAGTGTCACTATCGTTGGCTACATCAACCCAACTACGGGACACCCTCCTGTAGTCGCGCCGTCGATTGCTGAGGACAACTCGTCGATTGGATATTTTTTCAATCCACAGGGAAATGATACTCTCACACTGAAGGGTTTATACTTCTTAGGTACGCGTACCGACAGCGTAGCTTTTACAGGCCGGTTTGTTCTTCCGGCCGGTGACAGCGATGTTTATATTTTTGACCGCTGTATCCTTGAGAATATTTCCGGCGCCGGTACTCCTAACCTTTTTGATACGTATAACCATGATCATGAGAGCTTTTATGTCACCAATTGCGAGTTCAGGAATAACCAGGATGATAATCCGCAGAATCCGGGCTTTGCGTGGGTGGATCCGGGAACATACCCGTGCGATACTGCGATATTCAAGAACAACACTTTCTTTCTAACGGGTGGTTACGTCCTGGGTTCATCAGGGTACGGTTGTGCATATCTGGATTTCGAGCACAACACTATTTTCATTTCGGGAGAGGGAGGAGCCTTTGATTTGTACCAAATGACCAACACAGTAATAAAGAACAACATATTCTTCAGCGTTTCCTCGACAGCCTACCCTGCGTCATGGTACAACAATACTCCCGGCAGTTGGGGATCTTCGCTAATCCCGATAGACTCGCTGCGTTCGCTGGTGGGATCTCCTTACGACTTGACGGAAGCTGCCAGGCACATCACGATCACAAACAATGCCTACTTCTGGCCACAACAAATAGTGAACAATTGGATGCAATATAAAGGCGGTGCTTGGGCGAGCGACAGCCTCCATTGGCCAACATTCATAAACACTCAGCCTGGCATGCTTACGAACACGACAGCGTGGCCCAACATCAATGTCGCAAACAACGATAGTGTCGACCCGGGATTCAATTCCGCACTGGTGACTCTGGCAGCAGGGAAAATGGTTGCATTTGTTGATACGTGTTGGAATAACGGCGGAACGGGCCAGGGAATACGCCCCTATGTGTACTCTCTCTATAATCCACCGTCACTAACGGGGGATTGGCCTGGCGTGGCGAGCAATTGGGCGACGACTCAGGGCTACCCTGTACCTGAGAATCTGAGATACTCAGGTTCGCTCACGGGCTCTGATGGTAAGCACCTGGGTGACTTGAATTGGTTCCCCGAGGAGTTGGCGGTGCGTCAGATCCCCAACGTAATACCTACACAGTTCGACTTGAGTCAGAATTTTCCAAATCCCTTCAACCCGACCACGACAATTAAAGTCAGCCTGACTCATTCGGGAGCGATGAGTCTGACTATTTACAACGTGCTTGGACAGGTTGTGCAAGTGGTTGACCAGGGTAATAGAGTAGCTGGTGAATACGTCTACAATGTCAGCTTGGATAAATTCGCCAGCGGAGTTTACTTCTATACCCTTCGACAAGGGACTAATTCGATTACGAGGAAGATGCTTCTTCTTAAGTAACGGGTTCTTCTCCTTCTGGAGTGACGGATCCTGCCTGCAGCCCTTCCCCGGCTGCAGGCGGTTCCCGATGTCCGTCAAAATGTTTCATGCGGCTCGGTAGCGCGCTTGAAATTTCTCTCCGGCATCCGAGCTGAGTATCGAAACACTCTATGAAATCGAGGATCTCCCTCTGTATCGAATGAAGATCTGCATTCGGAATGAGAAGCGTGAGATGTAAGACGCCCCCGTAAGCGTCAGGAAAATAAAAACCTGTTGGGGATCACGAAGGTGCATTCCAAACATAATTGAGATAAAAAGCCGAAAGGCTGTTCAATCTAAATCGGAGCGATTAATTTTGGAGTCAAATTCATCAATCGTCGACTTACTAAGGAGAGAATTCGTACGATTGTACGGTAACAATGAGAGGATGATCATAGTCAGGTCACCGGGCCGGATCAATCTGATCGGCGAACACACTGATTATAATGAAGGGTTTGTTCTTCCGTCAGCGATAGGCCGGGCCATTTATCTTGCCGTGGCACCGGGGAACGGCTTCGAAGTGACGGTGACCTCACTGGATTTCAAAGATAATTATCGTTTTGAATCGCGCAGTCCCGCAAGATCAGAGAAGGCATGGGCGAACTACCTCATCGGGGTAGTAGCTGAACTTGGCAAAGCCGGATATCCAGTCACCGGATTCAAATGTGTGTATGCCGGAGATATCCCGATAGGTTCTGGATTGTCATCCTCCGCTGCAGTGGAATCGGGGCTGGCGTTTGCTATGAACAGTATTTTCAACCTTGGCATAGAACGCGCCGAGCTTGCCAGAATAGCCCAGCGCTCCGAGAATGATTTTGTCGGCGTAAGATGCGGGATCATGGATCAATTTGCGAATCTCATGAGCAAAGGGGAATCGGCGCTGCATCTCGATTGCAGGAGTCTTGATTACGAATACGTCCCGTTCGTGAGGAAGGACCTGAGATTCGTCCTGTGCGATACAGGCGTAAAGCACAGTCTCGCGTCTTCCGAGTATAATCCGAGAAGACAACAGTGCGAGACAGGGGTGAAGATTGTGAGGAAATATGATCCGCGGGTTCAGAGCCTTCGTGACGTAGGACTTGAAATGCTGCGGGAACACAGGGACGAATTGGGTGATATCGTGTTTAACCGGTGCAGCTACGTGGTCGAAGAAAACTCCCGTGTCGATTCCGCCTGCAAATGTCTCGAGCAGAACGATTATGCCCGGTTCGGAGAATTCCTATATCTCTCCCATCAGGGCTTGAGGGACAAATACGAAGTAAGCTGCAGAGAGCTCGACTTGCTTGTCGAAGCGGCATCGAAGATCGATGGTGTTCTCGGCGCTAGAATGATGGGCGGAGGATTCGGCGGATGTACGCTGAACCTTGTGGAACGCGACTCGCTGGAAGATTTCAATGGAAAGATCAAGGAGGCTTACCTCGAGAAAACGGGTAAGTTGCCCCAGGTGTATGAATGCGATCTGATGCCCGGCACCGACGTAGTTCCCGATTGACCTTCGCAAGAGTGGTATCCGTATGGCGGCTTCTCAACTCAATCCGGAAGTGATTTGATTGTCGTTTTTTATACGCTGTGGGTAGCAGGAGCATTCAACAGAAAATCAAATGAGCCACCCGACGAAGGAATGAACTAACAATCGAGTATCAGTTCGGCTAATAACAGCGAATTGAGAAGACTGATATTCCTTACAAGTCAGATTTCTGGCTCACCTTTCTAATTCGATACCTACGAGTGGGCATTCTTTAACAGAAATTTAACCTCAAAAAAGATTGTTCGTTTTCCGAAGAGTGTTAAGTTGATCCTGTCATTGGGTTGTCTGAGAAGGATCGAATAAGTGGAGCCGGTCTTTATGGCAGATTGAAAATGTCGTTTGAAATCGAAAATGTAACCCGCACACTTTAGTTCGATAACACTCCTCAGAAAAGTCGCATTCAGAAAATTGTGTCAAGGAGTAAAGTGATTATGATTGCTTATGAGTTCAGAGACGGGGAAAGAAGCGTTGACTTAAACACCGATCCGAAAGCTTATTTGTGCGAGAGGATGATCAATATCGTTCGACCTGCATTTGCTGCAGTCGCCTGTCCGCTTCACGGGCAAGAGGCAAACGCGACGATCGAGATGAATCTCGCGAAACATCCACTTGAATGGGAGATCCGAAAAGTCTGTTGTGATTCATTCCGGGATGAAATAGAATCCGCAATGCCGTTTCCATGGACCGGCACGCCTCACCATCTTCAGCCTTGAGGAGATCTCTCCCGGCATCAGAATCCTCTTGAGAGTATCTGCATTGTCTTCGGGATTCCGATTTCATGTCGAGACATGACCCGACTCGAGCCGGCGGCTCCGGAATTGAAGGGTCCGTAAGAGACGCGACGACCGATGAGCCTTTGCCGGGAGCGACTGTGATGCTTGAGGGGACCAGCATGGGAGCAGCGACTGATCTTGACGGCAGGTTTGTAATCCGGGACGTTCCGCCGAGTTCTTACACAGTTCGAATTACTTACGTCGGTTATCAGACGGAAGAGATGCAAGTTCGTGTTGGTCCGGATATTCCTACCGGGCTCGAAATTAAGCTGACGGCAGCAGCACTTCGTGGAAAAGAAGTGGTTGTCACCGCACAGGCAAGCGGGCAAAATGCGGCTATAAACCAACAGCTGTCAGCCATGCAAATCACAAGTGTTGTATCAGCCGCAAAAATACAGGAGCTCCCTGACGCGAATGCCGCCGAATCGCTGGGACGCTTCTGTCAAACAAGACCTTCCATGGTACGGGATCCAGGTGTACCTTGACTTCAACAATTTGAATGGCGCCCGCGACACACAGATCAATCAGGGCGCAAATTTCCCGAGTGCCGAGGAGTTCTACGGCATGACCGCGGAATTAGGCCTGCGACTGAAGCTGTAACGGATCGTCAGCTTCCACTCCGTCATCGAATGACACGCCCCCAAAATTGTCCGCCATTGTTGAGCATGAAATCCGCACGCAGAAATTCACTTTACAGGAATCACAACGCGCATGAGTCCGGTCACGCGGTTCAGAACGTCTCTAACGGGAGTTGTGAGAGAGCGATAGGTTTTATTTTAAAAGCTGAAGCTTGCTACCGCACTAAAGAGCGCCGGCGAAATAAGCTGATATCCCCGAACATGAGTGACTACTGGAATTTTCAATTCTCCGTACAGATTGACCATCTGACTTAAATTGACTTGAACGCTTGGCGCCAGGTAGAGTCTATCGTATCCTGTATTGCTTGGGTCCGAGTTGACTCCGCTGTCAATGTCGCGGAACGAAGCAATGAGTTGGAGCATCGGGACAATCCTATATGTCTCCAGCAGATTGTCATAGTGAGCCCCTATGCTAAAATCAAAACTATCGCCGGGGCGATAACCATCACGCGCGTCAAACGAGTGTTGCCAGAGCGCCTGTGCATACCATCCCCAGTTGTCTTCCTGGCCCATTTGATACCCGCCAAGAAGCAAATCTGTCGTTCCACTTCCGATTTGCGTATCTCTGTCCATTAGCGACTGGTTGAATGGCCCGGTCGGGAGCTTCAAGCCAAATTGTATTCCGGTTGACATATCTTCAGACAAACCGGTGTACATTCCCATGACTCGTGTGTCACCAAATGCTTCATGGTCTACACCAGCCGCGCCCCCGCCATCCTCTTTGGTTTTGAAATATCTGTCCCATAATGGTGCTTCTATCATGACTCCCCAGTCTCTGGTTATCATGTCCTGTACCCCGAGAGTATAGAAGCTCGTTCTTATTTCCTTGTCGTCATTTAAGTCCGCTGATGCACCATGCCAGTTGCTCCAGTCTTTACCCTGATCCATGAAATCATACATAAGAGAAATCCGATATCCTGCTGAAATGGGCATCATCCATCTTGCACCAACTGAAAAGACACTGCATCCACATGCACAGCTGAAGACTGTGGCAGGTAAGAAGAATGCCGCTACTATCAAACAGGTAACAAAGCTTCCGAGTTTGTTCATCATATACCCGATTTCTTATAAGAACAAATCCGCTTGTTTCAAGTTCCGGTAAGATTGAAAATACAGAGCGATATCCTACACTTAAGTTCTGTAATAAGTTGTCCCGCCCGGTTTCTTGATCTTCCATTCCGCTAAATTCGATTCGAGCAACGATCAACCTTAGGAATATTCACAGTAGAATGCGACCTTATTAGAAATCATCCCAAGAAACGAGGAAAATTGAAATTGAAAAAACTTCCTCACAAATCCATTTTGGACCCTTATCTAATGTTGAGGACAGAGGACCCCAATGTGATTTCACGGATGCACGACAGCGGACGGAAATGAAATAATCAACCGATTTCAGGATCATTATACATCGACTGTTGCTCGCGATTCTACTTCAGGAGGGGGCTTACGATGAAGACATTATTGGTTATTGCACTTCTGACTCCGATTCTTTCAATCGACGCGCCGGGACAAACGAAATTCGACGAAGCGGTACGTCTCTACAATGAAGGGAGATTTGCACAATCGAAATCTCTTTTCCTGGAGGCGGCAAAGGAAAATCCTCAGAATGCAGAAGTGTATTACTATCTCGGCAGTCTCGTTATGGGGAGCGACTACGACGCTGCAATTGATTACCTGGATAAAGCGATTAGCCTCAACGGGGCAGTCGCGAAATACCATTTTATGCTCGGCGATGCTTACGGCGTCAAGGCACAGCGTGCGGGGATTTTCAGTAAGTTCGGTGCCGCCTCAAACTGTAAGGAGCAGTGGCTCATTGCGGTAAGTCTCGATCCTAAATATACAGATGCGAGAATGAGTCTTGTGGAGTATTATCTTCAGGCACCCGGAATCATCGGTGGAAGCGTGGAGAAAGCCGCGGCGCAATCGGACACGATCAAAAGCTATGATACGTACTCAGGATATCTTGCCGAAGCGAGGGTTCACGAATACCAGAAGGAGAAAGCTCAACAGGAAGAGTGCTATCGTAAGGCAATCTCCATAGATGCGAAAAAACCATTAGCGTATAGAGCTCTCTGGATTTTTTACATCGACGAGAATGACCGGACAAAAGCCGACGACGTATTCACCAAAGCCGTGGCAGCGGTCGACAATAAGTCTGACGTCTATTACCAGGCCGGACTGTATTATACCCAGAAAAATGACTTCACAAATGCTCGCCAGATGTTTGACAGCGCACTCAAGAGAGATCCGCAGAACTATCCCGTGTACTATCAGCTGGGGAAAGTGGACCTTCTCTCAGGAACCGACTTGGATAAAGGGGTCGCATGCTTTGAAAAAGCTCTCAATGCTCATGATGTGAAGAACGCCCCTGCACCCGAATATTGCTACTGGCGTATAGGGATGATATATGAAAAACTCGGGAAGGTCGACTCCGCGCGCGCGGCTTACAGGAAATCCCTGGAGCTTAACCCGGACCTCGAGGAGTCGAAGAAGGCTTTGGAAAAGTTGCATTGAGATACGACCGAACACTGCGTCTGTATGTCCATAAAGTGGAACGAACACACTACATCCATATTCTTTCGGATGGTATCGCTTGTGAAGATTCAAACTGCAATTGAATTTATTCCAGAGATTCATCTGAAATAATATTTAAAACGATTTCGGAATCTTATTGCCTCACTGGAGTGAACGTTGGCACTTAGTAAGAAAGTGATTGTTGAAACCAGAAAAGACAATCAGAGGGGTCTGTTCGCTGTGGAAGAAATAGTAAGGGATGAAGTATTGCTCACTTTTGATGGCCCCATACTGGATCACCCCACTCGATACTCGATCCAGATTGACGATGATAAGCACATTGAGGGAACTGACGATTCAAACGCATACCTGAATCATAGCTGTAACGCCAACACGTATGTGGACTGGAAAAAACTCTGTCTGCTGGCAAAAAGGAGCATCAAGGCCGGGGAAGAAGTCACAAATAACTACCTGACCACAGACTATGAGCTCACTGAGCCGTTCACCTGTACTTGCGGTTCACCAAATTGCGTCGGAGAGGTAAGAGGATTTAAGTATTTAACAAGAGAAGAGCAGGTGAAGCTGCGGCCGTGGTTACCTCCATTCTTGTTAGGCAAGCTTGATTAGCCACCTGTACTCGAATGTCCCGCCTGTGAAATTGGCGGATCCCCCAGATACCGTACTCACGACCACCATGATTGCCAATGGTTGATTGAATGTCTAAATTTTCCTTTAATAGAACTTTATGACACCAATCTCGGAGAGAAGGGAATATCACGTGAGTCGAGTTCTTCTTGCAGTTCTTTTTGCAGCAACGTCGACCGTTGCCCAGGTTTCCGTTCTGAAGCCGGCCTTCGGAACAAACGGAATGGTATCTTCTGCAGATTCGCTGGCGACGAGCGTTGGAGTAAGAATTATGAAAGAGGGGGGAAACGCCGTCGACGCCGCAGTAGCGGTGGGATTCGTGCTGGCAGTAACTTACCCTCAAGCCGGAAACATTGGTGGAGGCGGGTATTATTTGATCCATCTGAGCAATAGCGACAATTACGCGATCGACGCGAGAGAGTCCGCACCCGCTGCCGCAACATGCACCATGTTTCTCGACAGTGTCGGAAATGTCATTCCCGGGAAAAGTCTTGCAGGCGGGCTGGCTGTTGGTGTCCCGGGAAACGTTGATGGACTGCTCATGGCGGAAGAAAAGTTCGGCAAACTCCCTCTCGGTAAGGTCATGGCTCCGGCGATTGCGATCGCGGATACGGGATTCAGGGTCAACAAATGGCTTGAGGTCGGATTAGACAGCGCTGCGAGATTCATGAAAGATTTTCCATCTACGATGAAGTACTTCACAAAAGATGGCACACGGTTCAAGGAAGGTGATGTTATCCAACAAGGGGATCTCGCGAGAATTTTGTCAAAGATCGCAACAGAAGGCAGAGATGGATTCTACAAAGGTGAAATTCCGGAGTTGATCGCAAATGAAGACAAGGCGACCGGAGGTGTCATCACCGCGCAAGACGTTGAGAATTATCATGCCGTTATTCTTAAACCGATCTCGACTACTTATCATGGATATCAGATCGTAGGTATGCCGCCTTCAAGTTCCGGCGGAGTGTGCCTTGCAGAGATTCTTAACATTCTTGAGCGGTTCGACATTCGCAGATACGGTTATGGAGCCTCGCAGAGCCTTCATTACGAGATAGAGGCGATGCGACATGCATTCGCAGATCGCGACAAGTACCTCGGTGATGCCGACTTTTTCAAGGTGCCGGTGGAAAAGTTGGTTTCGAAAGAGTACGCAGCGACTATCGCGGCTGGAATAGACAGCTTCAAGGCGACTCCAAGTGGAGAAATATATCCTGACTTGATAAATCCGCCCAAAGAAGGGTCACACACGACGCACTACTCGATCATCGACAAAGATGGGAACGCGGTCAGTGTCACTACGACTCTGAACAGCTATTTCGGTTCGATGGTGGTTGTGGATGGGGCGGGATTTTTTTTGAACAACGAAATGGATGACTTCAGCGCAAAGCCCGGCACACCGAACCAGTTCGGCGCGATCGGTGCCGACGCCAACTCGATTCAGCCTGGCAAGCGGATGCTGAGCTCTATGTCTCCGACAATCGTGTTGAAAAATGAAAAACCGTTTCTTGTCCTTGGCTCACCCGGAGGGACGACAATTATAAATGCGGTCCTCGAAGTCATGTTGAATATCATCGACTTCGATATGCCTCTGGCTCAAGCAGAAGAGGCAGGGAGGATTCATCATCAGTGGGTCCCTGATGAGGTCCATTATGAAAAGTCGGCTCTTGTTTACGATGTTGAGCAGAGTCTCATGGCGCGAGGGTACAAGCTTGTTCCGGGAGATTACATCGGCGAAGTCCAGGCTATTCTCGTGTCGCCCGGCGGGTTCGAGGGAGTAGCGGATCCCAGAGGCGCCGGGACTGCGGAAGGATACTGATTCCAAATTATTCCGTCGAAGTACGGAGTCATTGAAAGAATCTGGATTGTCAATTCCTTGCCCATCCACTAACTTGACGAAGGAATGTCACAAGGGGCAAATATGGCGCAGGAAAGCGAGGAGTCGAAATGAAATCCACACACAGCACAATTTTTCTTTTCATCTTAGTTCTATTGGCTTTTGGTATTGCAAGGGGACAATGGGTTCCAACAAACGGTCCGTACTGCGGCGGGAGTATCGGGTTTCTCTATGCAAAGGGAAACACTCTCCTGGCTGGCGTGAGTGCACCCTGGGTATCTAGACCTAACCTAGTCGCATCGGAAATATTCTTATCGACGGATCGTGGTGATAGCTGGCTTCCGGTTTATGCCGCCGGTACGGAGACGATATTCAGATCCATCGTCTCCCAGGGATCGAACCTTTTCGTTGGAAGTACGGAGGGGATCCTTGAATCAAGAGACAACGGGAAAACCTGGTCCGAGCCGGACACGAGCATGAAAAAAGTCAAGGTCAGCTCGCTCGCCGCGATTTCAGTTTCAGGAAAGCACTTCCTGTTCGCCGGGACCTGGATGCGTGGACTGTATGAATCCACCGACGGAGGTAAGTCCTGGAGCGTGCCGGACTCTACCTTGAACAAAGTCAACATTCGTAAGCTCGCCTTCGTGGGTCGCAACTTGTTCGCGGGCACAGACAGCGGAATATATATTTCAACAGATTTGGGGAGGAGCTGGCATGACGGCGGGCTGAAATATTATTGGATAATCAATCTTGCCGTGATGTCGGGCTCAGTCCTGTTTGCACAGACCAACGGCGGCCTGTTTTATTCTACTGATAATGGAAACGAATGGATAGTTACGAATAAACTGGGAATGAGAACGTATCCGAATTTGGCCGGTACCACGGGAACGGATTTATATGTGTTTTCAGACATGAAACTTTCTGTCTCGCCCGATAGAGGCAAGACCTGGACTCTCTTGAACTATGATGAAGCAGACCTCCTTACATTTTGCAAGACCGAGAGTAATATGTATGTGGGCACTACGTCCAATGGCATCTATCGTTCATCGGATAATGGAAAAAGTTGGAGTCAAATTAACAATGGCTTGCTGAAGGCTGGCGTGTTTCACATGGCAGCAAGTGGAAAGAACATATATGCAGGGACAAAGGGATTCGGCGTGTCCCGCTCCACCGATGGTGGAAAAGAATGGATCGTGTCGAGGCTGGACAGCGCTGCGTCAACTTTTCCCAGTCACTTCATCACGGCGCTCGAAGCACATGGCGATAATCTCTACGTTAGGACATGGAACAAATTCTATGCTTCGACAGACAAAGGCGCGAGCTGGATTGATTCGAATATTGGAGGCCGCCAGGGAAGAGGCTTCGCTTCTTCACTTGCGGTGAGGGATTCCGACATTTTTGCATCAACGGGCGACGGACTTCTTCATTCGACCGACAACGGCAGGACCTGGGCATGGAGCGACAGCGGATTATCTTTAAACAATGGGAATCAATGGTATCCGGGAGTCGTAATTCAGAAGCGGGGCCCATCAAAGGTCATTCCCTCTGTGCCGCCTCCACGTGCGTCATCCAGCTCCGGAAAGCTTCGTGAAGCGCAGGCGCTAGCCTTCAAGGACAATAAGATATTTGCAGGAATCACGGGCGGCAATATTTTTGTCTCGACCAATGACGGTGTATCATGGTCGCAGGTCGATAGTAATTTGACAGATAACTATTTCAATGCAATTACTGTTGTAGACTCCGAATTATTCGCGCTTACGGAAGGCAACGGGATCTTCCGCTCGAATGAAGACGGACGGAATTGGACCCGGATTAACTACGGTCTCATTGACACCGACGCGCACGTGCTCGTCAACAGCGAAAAGAACTTGTTCCTCGGTGGAGGAGGGGGAGTATATTTATCGAATGACAATGGCGATCACTGGACGCTCGCAAATACGGGTCTCATCGATTCAGTGATCATCGGACTCACGATAAGCGACGGTTATCTGTACGCAGGAACATGGGATTATGGCGTCTGGAAAAGAAGTGTGGCGGAGCTTGTCGATCACACAATACGATCGCGTGCACCTGGTCAGAGGGATATCGATCGTAAAAAGCTCGGTGGCCATTAACCTGCTAACGAGTTCATGCTTCTTCAAATCAATGATCAGAAGAAACTGCTGATCGTCTCGAAGATCTTTCTTTCCTATCATTGTGATGCTGCGGGATGGTACATAGCGACTCCTGTCGCTAACAGACGACGACAAGGTGAAGGGTTCTGACGGAATCGGGCTTGAAGAATATCCCGAGGCAAAGCATATTCTTAAATGATAGTGCTTCGCGGGTGAGTTGTGGCGGGTGCGTTTCTGTCGTGCGCATGCATGCAAGCTACCCTCGAGCCCCGGTTCTTAAACGCAGCAGTTTTCTCGGGAGGTGAATTGTGGCAAAAAGCTTAATCGAGATTTTTCGACTGTCATTATTCCTGACGACGGCGAGTGTAATTCTCTTAGGGTGCTCAAAAAAGAGTTCGAATACTCTTCAAGCTCAATACGACACTACAGGCGGAACGTGGCAGGTTGATCCGAGTCTCTATCGCCTGGATAAGATTCTCCTTAACGGCGCCGTGCACGGAAATGATTATACTGTGGCGGGGCTTCAGACCGTTTCGCGTTTCGATACGTCTTCTATTGCGCCGTCAATTGAACTCTTCTTCCCCACGCAGCTTAATCTTTCGACGAAGCCGGAATACTGCGGTGATTTCTGGGCGTACGGGACGTACGGAGGGCGGGAAGCGGAGTATCTGTTCGTTCCCTCAACAGCCACACTGATCGGAACAGATACCACGGTGAGGGGTGGATTTTATGAATGGTGGTTCAATATGCACGACCTCGATTCATCATTCTCAACCGACGCAGTTCCATCCGCAATTGATTATCAATTTCCCGTCGGGGCATTCAACGATCTGGGACAGTTTTTCACGTGTGTTCTCGATTCCGACGGAGCATCTCTTTGTCTGATGGATCTCAATGCCAGGAAAACTCTTACAGTGGGTTATGAACCGTTCATCGCCCTTTCTCCAGTAGTTAAAAAAATTGAGCCTGACGTGAGCGACAAATTTAGCGGGCAGACGTTCTTAATAAGCTCTTACAAGGACAATTTCTTTATTGCCATGGGCAATAATGATTACATCATTCATTCGAACGGAACCGCAAGAATTCTGCCGGACATCCTCGGAAGATTTTATGATATGTTCAATTACAATGATACGCTGTACGCTATGACAGAGGCTGCCGCGATTTACCGGTCTACAAATAACGGAGAAAATTGGACCCAGTTCGGGAGTTTCTCAGATCCTACGTTTCGTAATTGCAGATTCTTTCAGGTTGACAGTAACATGTTCTTTTATGTATACAGCCAGATCGCCCGCATCGACCTTGCGACAGGGGTGTACCAGGAAATCGATGACAGGGGTTTAGAATACAACGAGATCACTTCTGTCAACAAATTTGGAAGAAATGTGTACGTGACCACTCTGAGCGGACTCTTCTATAAACCCGCGTCGAAATTTTTAACTTATCTTCCACAAAGCGCAACCGCCAGCCGGAGCCTCAAGCTGCTCAAAGGGAAGGTCGCGATTCACAGATAGCTGTCGAATACGTAGTAAGTGACCTGATCGAAAGCCGTCGCCCGCCGGTAAGTCGACTCGTACGCGAGGCATCGGTAAATGCGATGATGGTGGGACAAGCACGACTCCTCAGGCAATCATTTTACTTTTGAAATTGCTTCTCCTGATGTTGCTTCGATGATCTTACCGCTCTTTCGTTCTATGAGTACCAGCCTTGTTCCCCCCGGACCGACCGGTATTCCGAATTCATGGCCATCGACAAGTACCGGCTGAGTGAATTCAACGGACGACTCGTTGACGCAGACTACAAGCGCCGAACTGGCGCTCATGAGTACTCTCGCGGCAACCGGCGAATTGAAAACATGAGTACTAATTCCGGAGTAATTCAGTACCGCCGTCAGCATATCCGTTAACGGCTCATCTTCACTCGCACACTCAATCGGCAAGGGCTCCTGAAGAATTGTTCCGGTAAGCGAATCGAGCGGACTGCAATCCGCTTTTCTCAGATACTCGCTTTCCTCTTGTCCGAACGTTACAAATCGACGGCCGTTTTCGCTGCCGGAACCCCAATTAGTCCCCTCGTAGTGACTCACGGGTGTGCTCGTCAGTTGCAGACCGAGTCTCATGATTTGAGGAGTGAGTTTTCCATATTGGTTACCTTCAATACTTCCCGTGAACAAGATGATCGAGCGATTGCGGGAAGCCTCGAATAGCGCGGAGGCTGCGCTGTCGTAAAGCATTTCCGGGTCAGGGACAATCACAAGCTTCGCGCCCCTGAGACGTACATCGGTGAGCTTGTATTCAGATAGTGCGGTCGGCACAATCCCGAAATTTCGCGCCAGCGTAGTAATTATCCTTTGTGTGCCTGCAAGCGCGTTTGGCCGGCCTGAAAATAGTTTAGAGGCCGGTATTACTAAGATGACGCGGTCGGGCTGATAATCGGAAAGGTAGGGCGCTGCTGCGCGGAAGAAGTCGGAGAAGTCCTTGATCACCTGAGATTCTTTTTTCAAAGTCCCATCAGCGCGGGTCATCCCGATTCCGACCTCGTTGTCCGTGGACTGGTATTCGTTTATGTTCCAGCACCATTCAACCGCGCCTGCGCCCCTGCTCTGGAAAGCATACGCGAATTTTCTCCCGAGGAGTTTTTCCGCTGCTCCCGGCGAACGCCACGGCTCTCCATCGATGTTCTCAAGACGCATGAGTCCGGTTTCAGATATCAGGTTTGGTTTCTCCGGGACTTTTGTCATTACTCCATCCCACAGCAGTTCGTCGTTGAGCCACCACGTGTGCATCGAAGTGTAGTCGACTGCAGTGTAGTGGAATTGTTGTTCCGAGCGAAGGCCGGTGCCACCTTCATCCTGGCCGAGCGTGACGAGTGAATTCCCTCCGCTCCGGCGGATCACGCCGCGGATTTCGTCTGCCCAATTCGTAAGTACGTCCTGAGTAAACCTGACGAAGTCGAGTGCCTTTCTTGGATGCTTGTTCTCTCTGATCTGACTGTAGGAAATATCGTCCTCGCTCGGCAGCGAATCTATATTACCGCCGCGCCAGTTATCCGTGATCGAGTCGCGATCCGGTCCGCAATTCCTCGCAACCCATTCCTTCCACGCGGCTCGCTCGAACTCGTCCCCGATGGGGAGATTCTGCCATATTTTGTCGGCGGGAGAATACGACGGCTCGTTTATCAGGTCGTAATTGATCCATCCGACATTTCGATATCTCGACGCGATCAATGTCACGAACGACTTCTGCCACTCAAGAGCACGAGGATCCAGGTATGGATTCGTTCCGCCGTTAAGAGGAGGCTGGAAGGCGAAAAGATTAAAGCACAAAATGATGTTGTGCTTCGCGGCCGTGAGTACGAGCGCGTCCAGCGAGCGCAGGAACGATTCGTCGATGTTGCCGGGATCGAGCATAATCTTCTGCCACCCTGTCCAGAGACCGGCCCTCACAAAATTCACTCCCAGTTTCTCCATCCTGGCGAAATCTTGCTCCCATGAAAGTGGATCGGGCTCGATGAGAAATTTTCTCCCCTGGTGAGCTCCCATGTAACTCGTTCCGATTGCCGGAAAAGTTTTTCCATTTCTCAGAAGCCAGTCTCTCGAGGTCGAAAGTTCAGGCCCCGATCGAAGGAGCTTCTCGTCTCTGATCCAAAAGCCTGCTGAAACAGAGTTGGGTCGCCATGGTACAGCTGCGCATTCCACGTCAGCTCTGTAAAATCCGGGAGGCAATGGCCTGTCTGCAGAAATTTTAACAGCAGCCGACTGAAATTGTTTTGTTCCAACCAGCACAAAAGAGGTGTTGAAGACCCTCTCGCCAGCGGAATTCGTGACCGTCACGCGGGCTTGAATTGAGTCCGTGTCTTCCTCTGTTGGGGCCGGTCGAGACAGGTTTATTCTTATGGCCGGTAACTCTCCATCGGCGACGCATGCGAAGAACGGGTTCGCTTCGATTTCCACTGCGCCTTGAAGAGCTCTCTGTACGCAAAACCTGATGAGAGAGACATCGACCGTCAAGTCCGAAGGTTCGATGATCCACCTCCCACCGGCTCCGTCGCCTCGAAGCCTGTCGATTTCAAGAAGCGGGCAGGCGACCGGAAGTTCGTCGCCGTTCAACACCTGGACCAGCGGCCGCATCACCGCGTCCCGCGGACCGGCGCTTCCAATCTCATTTGCAAAATCATTTCCAGATGTGAACCGCACTGTAAGCTCGTAAACTTTGGACGGCATCTGGAATTTGCTCGGGCTGATCTCGACTCCTTCCGCGATTTTCAACCTTGCGCCGGAGTAATAATATGGATCGGAGCGGATGTCTATTTCATCAGCGGGACCGATGAGGAGCTCGTGTGCATAAGTCGGCTGAAGTGTGCCCATGACCCATCTACCGGAGTTTTCCATGACCGGTTGATGAAACGGAGAACCCCCGAGCAAAATGAGGCCTCCGCCTCGCGAGATGAAACTTCGAATGGATTGCCATGAACCGACAGGAAACGCGCTCCCGTATGCAAGGATCAGTAATGAGGATCCAGCTCCGTTTAATTCCCGGTTCAATGATTCTGTATTTTCAGGATATGCGACATCATAACCCTTAAGTGCATCCTTGAGTGTTGCCGGGTCGATCCTTGGTGCATCAACGGTGGGAAATGTGTTTGACTGAAAACAAATGATCTGTGCCGGCCGACCGGATCCTTGCCGGCAAATTGTCGTGCCCGGCGTCAGCCATAGAAGACACAAGCATGCGGAAATCCACAAAAGACTATTGCCTGTGGATCGATCTGATAATTTCATGTAAACCATTGTCAGTTGCTCCATCACGGAAATTTTGAAATGTTAATGTACAGCAGGTCGCAGTCCACATCTCTGTCAATGCCTAAGTTAACGGGCGACTAAGTGTGCGTCAAGCTTGATTGGATTCAGGCAGACATTTTCCTCCTACAGCCGAGGATGGAGCTAAGTTTAACGGACATATGGTATCGGAAGAGATCAATCTGTTGCGCGGATGTGAGTTTGCGATTGAATTTTACGCATGTGATTCCAATATTTGAAGAGCAAGTCTTCTTTCGCGAACAAAAACTATTGCAACCACAAACCGGAGGTCTGGACAATGTCGGACAAAAAAGCTGATTTGGCAGGGCCAGGAATTGGTAACTACGACGAATTGGAGAAGATCCTCCCCGCCGATTATCATTCTCTCCTCAGCCCGAAAGAGACACAGCTGGCTATCTTTGCTGTAAAGAATTACATCGAAGAAAACTTATGCAAAGAACTGAACCTTATGATGGTACAAGTTCCGCTTATCGTCGATGTCGAGAGCGGCGTCAACGACATGCTCGACCGCGACGGCTCGCGGACACCGATCCAGTTCCACATTTCAAACGACTACAACAAGCACCCCATCGACGCGCAGGTGGTCCAGGCTGCGACCAAATGGAAACGGGTGGCATTAAAGCAGTTCGATATGAAGAGCGGCGAAGGGCTGTGTACCGACATGCGCGCTGTCCGGAAGGATTACTTTCTCGATCACGATCACAGCGTGTACGTCGATCAATGGGATTGGGAAAGGGTTATCGGCAGGGAACAGCGCAACCTTAAGTTCCTGAAGGAAGTCGTCACGAAAATCTGGAAGGTGCTGAAAGGTGCGGAGACGCATGTCCAGCACATGTTCCCGCAATTGAAGAACGCCAAGTACCCAAACCTGCCGGAGGAACTCGCTTTCTTTCATGCCGAGGATATTCTGGATATGTACCCGGACCTTCCCCGCAAGCAGCGCGAGACGGCGCTTCTTCAGAAGTATCCGGCCGTCTTCATCATCGGGATCGGATGGGTCCTCAAGGACGGATACCCGCATGAGATGCGCGCCGCGGATTATGACGACTGGGTGACTGAAACCAAATCGGAAGATGGTCGACAGATGCATGGCCTCAACGGAGACATACTGGTTTGGAACCCCGTCACGAAGCGGCGTCATGAATTGACTTCCATGGGGATCCGCGTCGACGGTGAAACCCTTAAGAAGCAGCTGGAACTCTCCCATCAACTTGAGTCTCTTAAATTCCCCTATCATCAGGGAATCATAAAGAACGAGCTTCCTCTTTCGATAGGCGGAGGCATCGGGCAATCACGTACTTACATGCTCCTCCTGAAGAAGGCGCATCTCGGCGAAGTCAGCGTGACTGTCTGGCCTAAAGTGCTGAAGGACATGTGCTCACTGAAGAACATCCACGTGCTGAACTGAAGAGAACGCGGAAAGAAAGTTCACGCCTAAATAATTTGTGCGATTAACGTCAGGAGTCCCTGTTCCATCTTGCGGGCGGGGACTCTTCTTGTATTGTTAGATCGACAGGCTTTATCAGTTTGCAAACGGATTTCGACAGCTTCCTACAACGCTTGAATGTCATGACATCCGGAGTTAAACTCCAACAACATCAGAGGGCTTGTGGCGATCGGATCATTTATAGGTCTCGTCTGCTGCGATTATCTGGAATTCTATGATTCTGCATCCGGTGCATCAATCGATTGAATTAAGAAAGGAGATTGGTCCATGCTAAAGCGGATTTTCATTTTCATTGCAATCTTGGTCCCGTGCGTTTTGCAGGCACAGGGTACAAAGTTGCTGCGCGAACCCGCCGTGAGTGACAAGTCTATCGTATTTGCTTACGCGAACGATCTTTGGATTGTCGACCGGACCGGCGGAGAAGCACGAAGGCTGACGAGTTTTCCAGGAACTGAGAGCGCGCCGCACTTCTCACCCGATGGGAAGTTGCTCGCGTTCACGGCTGCTTACGGGGGGAACACTGATGTTTATGTCATGGATGCCGGCGGGGGTGAGCCCCGACGCGTCACGTGGCATCCGAGTTACGACGGCGTGTGCGATTGGACTCCGGATGGAAGCCAGATTCTGATCGCCTCAAATCGTGCAAGCGCGCCGGTCGGACTGACTCAGCTATGGACGGTATCAAAAGACGGCGGATTGGCGACACGCCTGCCTATTCCATCGGCGATGCGAGCATCTTACTCAGCAGACGGCCGGCATCTGGCCTATGAAGATGAGAGATGGCAGTCGGAATGGAAATGGTACCGCGGCGGACAGGCGCTGCCGATTCGAATCGTTTCATTTCCCGACCTCGTTCAGACCGAAGTGCCGGGCCCAGTATGCGTCAACAGTTATCCGGTGTATCTCGGCAGCCGCCTCTATTTCCTGTCGGATAGGAGCGGGACGTTCAACGTTTTTGAATACGACCAGAATACCGACAGTGTTCGACAGTTGACACAGTATGACGGCGTTGATGTTAAGTCGCTTGCAGCCGGCGGCGGAATTCTGGTATACGAACAAGCCGGCACTCTTCACACTCTGGATCCCGGTACCGGCCTTGACAAAGGGCTGACAATCACCGTACACGGGGATTTTCCCTGGGCAATGCCTCAATGGAAGGATGTCAGGAAGGAAATCATGGCGGCTTCACTTTCGCCAACCGGCAGCCGTGCATTGTTCGAGGCTCGGGGAGAAATCTTCACGGTGCCAGCCGAGAAAGGTGACACGCGAAATATCACGCGCTCCGCCGGCGCCGCCGACAGGGACCCGGCATGGTCGCCAGATGGACAGAAGATCGCCTGGTTCTCGGATGAGAGCGGCGAATACCGCCTGATGATTTCGGATCAGGATGGACTTCTTCCACCGAAAGAAATTGTGCTGGAGCATCCGACATTCTTCTTTGACTTATCGTGGTCGCCCGACTCGAAGCATCTTGCATTTACCGATGCGGACAGGAATCTCTGGATCGTTGACGTTGAAAAGGGAACGAGTCATCGCGTGGACACCGACAGGATGGCCCATCCCGAACGGACAATGATACCATGCTGGTCTCCCGATTCAAAATGGATTGCGTATGCCAAGCAGCTGCCGAACCTCTTTCGCGGCATCATGGTCTACTCACTCGAGGAAGAAAAGTCGTCCCAAATTACCGACGGACTTTCTGATGTCATCTCGCCCGCATGGGACAAGAGTGGAAAGTATCTCTATTTTCTTGCGAGCACAGATATTGCACTTAATTCAGGATGGCTCGATCTCGGCTCGCTCGAGCGGCCGGTGCGACGCGGAGTGTACTTTGCCGTGCTGACCAAAGATGTTCCATCTCCCCTCCTTCCCCAAAGCGATGAGGAGAAAGCGCAGACCGACAAGAAAGAAACGGACAAGAAGTCCGAGAAAGCGGCGGATTCCGGAGTAGTGAAAATTGATCTCGAAGGGATCGGCCAACGCATACTTGCGCTTCCATTGCCGCTTCGTAATTACGTCGGGATTAATCCGGGCCAGTCGGGCATAGTATTCGTGGTCGAATCCGGTCTCACTTTTTATCCGGAACAAACGTATAACCCTCCGTTGACTGTGCATCGCTGGGACATGGAGAAACGAAAGGACGCGACCTTCCTGAGCGGGGTGCAGCAGTTCGCGGTTTCAACAAACGGTATGAAGATCCTGTATCATCAGGGAGACGACTGGTTCATCGCCGGCTCGGAATCGGAGCCGAAAGCAGGTGACGGCAAATTGAAAGTCGAGCTCAACATGCGCGTGGATCCGACCGCTGAGTGGCGGCAGATCTACAGAGAAGCGTGGCGTTTCTTCCGCGATTTCTTCTACGTCCGAAACTATCATGGCGCTGACTGGGACTCAGTCTACAAAAAGTATTCGGTATATCTGCCGTATGTTAACCATCGGCAGGATTTGAATTATATCCTCGACATGATGGGAGGGGAGCTTGCAGTGGGACATCACTTTGTCTTCGGTGGAGACGTAGGGGAAACAAAGTCGACTGCGGTAGGATTGCTCGGTGCTGACTTCGTCGTTGAGAATAACAGATACCGAATCAAACGGATATACACCGGTGAGAATTGGAATCCTGAACTTCAAGCGCCTCTCTCTGCGCCCGGAGTGGATGTCCATGAAGGAGACTATATCATTGCGATAAACGGAGTTGATCTCGCTCCGCCTGTCGCCCCGGAAGCAGCACTCGAAGGTCTCGCGGGAAAACAAGTTACCATCTCTTTTAATTCACGTCCTTCGAAGGACGGCGCAAGAAACGTGGTAGTCGTTCCGGTTGGAAGTGAGTCCGCACTTCGCTCGCGGGCATGGGTGGAAGACAACCGGCGATTGGTAGACAAACTATCCGGCGGGAAGCTGGCTTACGTGTGGCTTCCGAACACGGCTGATGCAGGATACACTTACTTCAATCGCTACTACTTCGGACAGCAAGACCGGCAGGGCGCGGTGTTGGATGAAAGGTTCAATGGTGGCGGCCTGATCGCCGACTACATTATAGATATAGTCGCCCGCAAACTTCGTGGATATTTCAACAACCCCGTCGGGAATCATGACTCCTGGACCGAACCTCTCGCCGGGATTTGGGGACCGAAGGTCATGCTTATAAATGAATTTGCCGGATCGGGCGGCGACATGATGCCCTACATGTTCAGACAGGAACAGCTGGGTCCTCTTGTCGGGCGAAAGACATGGGGCGGTCTGGTCGGAATCTGGGATTATCCACCTCTGATAGATGGCGGTTTTGTTACCGTCCCGCGCGGCGGATTTTACAATCTGAGCGGTGCATGGGACGTTGAGAACAAAGGTATCGCTCCCGATATCGATGTCATCATAACTCCGAAAGATGTGGCGGCAGGAAGAGATCCTCAATTGGAGAGTGCAGTCAACGAGGCACTTCGCCTGCTGAAAGAGCATCCTGTGAACTTGCAGAAGGAACCGGCTCCACCGGTTCGGAAGTTCCCAGATGTAAAATAGATTGACTCCGCTGTCCTGAATTAAAAATGTCCGTCAACGCGAATTATGTGTGATTAATCCGTATCATCGCCTCGATTTGGAATTCACATAAGCGGCGTTGCAAGGAACGTCTCTACGGACAGTCGACAAATTTAGACGCAGGCTGGAGGATCAAGCCCTGCGGTTAGCTGAGTCCCGGCTCCTCTGAAATTCGGGTCCCGTCACGAGTAATCGTTGCGGGACCTCTTACTTTCAGGCATCTCGTCCATCCTGACGATTTCCGCGATCCCCTTCTGGAATCGGAACTTTGGCCCGTGCTATATCGTTCACAACTTTGAGCGATCCCACTGATGTCATGCTTTGCGTCATGCAGCCGGCTACGCAATAGAGCCAGCCAATTTCAATTCAAAGATTGATCCGGTCAGTTAAAAAAGGGTTTCATGTTAGATGATCACTTCTGATGGCAGTTCCACCCAGGTGCACAAGCTCGAAGAAGAAAACGAACGTCTGAAGCGTGCAGTGGACGAGTTGTCGATTCTCAACGAGCTCGCAACTGCGATTGGCGCTCTCAACAGCTCCGAGGAAGTCATCCGGAAGATAATCGGCCGTTCGCTGAGAGCGGTCAATGCTGAACAGGGCGTGATCACAGTTGTCGATGAGCAGCCCGATCAGCCGATGAAGACTCTGATCCGCTCAATGGTGAGTTCGTCGGATCATGGACAGTTCCACTTCAATCAGGCCTTGCTGGGCTGGATGATCCTGAACAAGAAGCCGTTGACCGTTAACGACCCGCCCAATGATGAAAGGTTCCGGGGCATTCCGTGGGACGGCTCCGTGCATTCTGTCCTGTGCGTCCCGATGCTTACCCGTTCGGCCTTGAAGGGCGTGCTTGCCGTCTATAACAAGAAGGGCGGAAAGGGTTTCACGCTGGACGATCAGCGCCTGCTTGCAATCATCGCAGCCCAGTCGGCGCAGGTCGTTGAGAACGCGAGACTATATGAGGAGGAACGATCTCTCATAAAGATGCAGCAGGAGTTCAAGCTTGCCGCACAAATCCAGGCGGACCTCCTGCCGAAAGAGTCGCCGAAGATCCCGGGATACGACATCGCCGGTGCAACTTATCCGGCCAGAACTATCGGCGGCGATTATTTCGATTTCATTTCTCTTGATCAAAACAGGATCGCGGTTTGCCTGGGAGATGTGTCCGGAAAAGGATTGACCGCCGCGCTTCTTATGGCAAATCTTCAAGCGTCCCTCCGAAGTCAATCTCACATGGCGGGCTCAGTCAAAGAGTGTATAGCGAAAGTAAATCGACAGCTTTATCAGAGCACGAGCCCGGAAAAGTTTGCTACACTTTTCTACGGCATCCTGGATACGCGGATGCATACGCTGACATACTGCAACGCAGGTCACGAGCCGCCCGTGGTGATCAGCGGGAAAGCCGAGCACGTTCGCCTCAGGGAAGGTGGTACGGTCGTCGGCATCATGGAGGACTTTCCATTCCAGGAATCGGTGATCGAGTTTGGCCCCGGGAATTTCCTGATTACTTTTTCAGACGGCGTAACCGAAGCGATGGACGCCGACCGGGATCAGTTTGGAGAAGAAAGAATCTTGGACATAATCAGGAATAACCTCGGTAATTCCGCCGAGGGGATGGTGGGAAAGATTGTCGACGGCGTTAAGACTTATGCCGGTGAGGCTCCGCAGTATGACGATATAACCGCATTGGTCGTTAAACGAGAAGCGATTTGAAACTCTAAGATATGCCGGCCGAGTATGACGATAATTCGTGCGACGTTTCCGGTGTGAATTTGAAATACGTTCAGATTGATTTTTGATCCAGGTCTAAAGGAGGACTTTTATGATCGGTAAGACAATCTCCCACTACAGGATTATCGAGAAGCTGGGCGAGGGAGGGATGGGCGTCGTATACAAAGCTGAAGACTCTAAGTTGAAGAGAGAAGTGGCTATTAAGTTCCTCCCTCATCACATTTCCGCCAGCCAGGAGGAGCGCAACAGATTCGAACTGGAGGCACAGGCGGCGGCAGCGCTAAATCACCCTAACATTGCGACTATTCATGCGATAGAAGACGACGGAGAAGAAGTTTTCATAGTCATGGAGTACATAGACGGGCCTGAGCTCGGTCAGAGAATCAAGAGCGGGCAGGTAAGAGTCGACGAATGTTTCAGAATAATTGAACAGGTCGCGAGCGGCCTGCAAGCGGCTCATCAAAAAGGGATAGTGCACCGTGATATAAAGTGCGGGAATGTCATGCTCACTAAAACCGGGCAGGTCAAGATCATGGATTTTGGTCTGGCAAAAGTAAAATGGAGCGTGCTGGTCACGAGGGAAGGGACTACCGTCGGTACAGCAGCATACATGTCTCCTGAACAAGCGCGCGGCGACAAAGTAGACCATCGCGCGGATCTTTGGTCGATGGGTGTGATTTTTTACGAAATGCTGACCGGAAAACTGCCGTTCAAAGGCGAGTTCGAACAGGCAATGATCTACTCAATTCTGAATGAAGAGATTGAGCCGGTGAGCAGCTTCAGATCTGATGTACCCCCCGGGTTGGACGATATAATAAAGAAAGTTCTGTCGAAAGATGCCGATGCGAGGTATCAGCATGCGTCCGAGTTTCTTTCCGACGTGCGGGCGCTTCAAGTGAGCGGCAAGACAAGACAAGACGAGGACGGTGAGAAAAGAATTGCCGTTCTGCCGTTCGAAAATATCAGCTCTGACAACGAGACCGACTATTTCGCAGAAGGATTGGCCGAAGAGTTGATCGTGAATTTGTCGAGGATTAAAAATGTCAGCGTCGTCGCACGAACGAGTTCGATGCAATACAAGGGTACGAAAAAGGATATCAAGACGATCGGCAGAGAACTTCGCGCAGGATTCATAATGGAGGGAAGTGTTCGGAGATTCAAGGATGACCTGCGAATCTCGGTCCAGCTGATCGACGTCGCTAGCGGGACTCAGTTGTGGGGCGAAACCTACAAGGGCAGGCTTGCCGATGTCTTCGATATCCAGGAGCAGGTGTCCAGGCAAATAGTGGAAGCCCTCCGGGTGAAGCTGTCGCCTACGGAAAAGATCGTGCTCGAGAAGCGTTCAACCGTGAATGCTGAGGCGTTCGATATGTATTTACGCGGCCGTGATTTCCTCTACAGGATGTCGAAGAATAATCTCCAGTTTTCTATTCAGCTATTTCAGAAAGCCACCGAGCTCGACACGCGATACGCGTCCGCCTACGCGGGGCTCGGTGAAGCATACGCCTACTTCTACCAGTTTTTCGAGAGAAATACTGTCTGGCTGGACAAGGCGATCGAATCCGGGCTCAAAGCGTTGATGTATGATTCGACACTTTCGGAAGCTTACGCCGCGCTTGCGCTCGCTTACTACAACAGGAAATCGCTCGACGAAGCGAACGCCGCCGGGCGAAAGGCGATCGACCTTGATCCGAATAATTTTACCGGCCACTGGATACTGGGAAGGATCTTTTTCAGCACGGACAGGTATCAGGAGGCGATCGATCTTTTCAAGAAAGTCATCGCGCTTAATCCCGATTTCTACTCGGCGTACACGGATCTCCGAATGTGCTATGAGCGAGTCGGCGACCCGAAAAAGCTTGAGGAAGTCCTAATGCAGGCTCTGGAAATGTATGTGCGCTACCAGGCCCAGCATCCCGACGACGCACGCGCGCGAATCTTCCATGCCACCGCTCTCGCTGAAATTGGAAAAGTTGAGGAAGCAAAAGTCCAGGGGCGAATAGCACTCGAGCTAAGTCCGAACGATGCTTTGATGTTGTACAATGGCGCTTGCTTTTACGCTCGCCTTGGTGAGTCTAAGCTTGCAATCGAGTCTCTTCGAAAGGCACTGGCGACCGGCTGGGAGAACTACGAATGGATGAAGCGTGATTCCGATCTCGACAGCATTCGCAGCGATCCTCAATTCGTTGAACTCATCGGAGACAAATAGAC
This sequence comes from Candidatus Kryptoniota bacterium, assembly GCA_036567965.1. Classification (NCBI taxonomy): domain Bacteria; kingdom Pseudomonadati; phylum Candidatus Kryptoniota; species Candidatus Kryptoniota bacterium. The sequence continues at coordinate 78,361 of DATCTN010000025.1, read as the reverse complement.
CTGATATTCAATGTTTCTTACAGGACCGCTCCAACGCCGATTAACGTCACGGAGAATTGGGCTAATATTATAAAGGATAATTTGCTGCGAGAGAACGGATGGCACCAGCGAAGGTGGTCCATGTGCATTTTGTTCTGAAATCAAGTCGGAGGAATAATTGAGCGAGCTTACAGGCACGACCATCCTGCACTACGAAATCCTCGAGAAACTTGGCGAAGGCGGAATGGGCGAAGTGTATAAGGCCCATGATACGAAGCTGGATCGGCTCGTCGCTCTGAAATTTCTTCCTTCAAGCTTCACGGCCGCTGAGGCAGATAAAATGAGATTCACACAGGAAGCGAAAGCCGCTTCGGCGCTCAATCACCCTAACGTATGTACCATCTATGATATCCAGGAACACGAAGGACAGCTTTTCATTGTCATGGAATACGTCGACGGCCAGACGCTCAGAAACAGGAACCAAAATTTTTCGGTGAGACAAGTCGTCGATATCGGGGCACAGGCTGCCGAAGGACTTGCAGCGGCTCACGAGAAAGGAATAGTTCATCGCGACATAAAACCCGAAAACATCATGCTGACAAAAAACGGGATAGCGAAGGTGATGGATTTCGGTCTCGCAAAGCTCAATAACCCGGCCGATGTTTCCCGTCTCACGAAAGCCGGCACAACACTGGGCACAATTGGGTACATGTCTCCCGAACAGGTCCAGGGTCAGGATGTCGATCATAGAAGCGACATCTTTTCGCTGGGAGTGGTATTGTACGAATTGTTGTCAGGTGAGTCGCCGTTCAAAGGGGTTCACGAGACTGCGATCATGTACGAAATTGTAAACGTGGATCCCGAGCCGGTGAGCGCGAGGAAGGAAGGAATAGATCCTGAACTTGACCGGATAATCTTTGAGTGTCTTGAAAAGGAAAAGGACGACAGGTACCAGTCCGCGCGTGAGTTGTCCAAAGATCTGAGAAGATTCAGGAGAGACACAGGACGACAGAGAGTCAGCCGCATGTCGACGGTCCATGAGCCTCTCAACACGGCGTCGGACGCCCGTTCGGCAAAGGAAATTCGAGTTGATGCGAGTTCGATGTATATCGATTCTCCTCCCCGCGAAAGTTTTTCGCGCCGGTTCATTTACAATCCCCGGATCCTCTGGGCCGGATCGGGACTCCTCATGGTCGCTTTGGTTCTGTCGGTTTTATTACCGGTTTTCAAAAGCGGCGATAACCACGACCAGGAAATTAAAGCCACTGTGCTTCCGCCGCCCGGTGTGAGTTTGCTGAATTCTCAGGGAAGCAATCTGGCAATCTCTCCGAACGGAAAATATATCACATTTGTCGGGTCTGACTCTTTAGGAACAATAAAGTTGTGGCTGAGGCCGACAAACTCGCTGGCGTCGAGGGCGCTCGTGGATGTATCGGTTGAAGCCTATCCTTTCTGGTCATCCGACAGCAAATACATTGCTTACTTCGACAGTCATAAGTTGATGAAGGTCTCACTCGATGCTGGTACTTCGCTCCCGATCTGCGACGCACCGGCAGGAAGGGGAGGTTCGTGGAACAAGGACGGGATGATAGTTTTTGCGCCGAATTCCTCGGGCGGACTCTCCGAAGTGGCATCGTCCGGAGGCGAACCGAATCTGTTGGTCAAGACCGACACGTCCACATTGAGTCTCAGGTGGCCGTTCTTCCTTCCCGATGGCAAACACTTTCTCTATTCCAGCCAAAACAGTCAATCGGGATCGAGTCCAACTGACGGTATATTCGTTGCCTCGCTTGGCGACGCGAGAGGTCAGAAGATTATTCGCGCTTCATCGAACGTGCAGTACGCGGATGGATATATTTTCTATCTGCGACAGTCGATTCTGTTGGCGGAAAAATTCGATCCGGGCAATATGAATCTCTCCGGCGAAGGAATACCCGTCGCCGAAAATATGCAGTACTGGGACATCAGAATATCCGGAACGTTTTCTGTGTCCGAACAAGGCACATTGGTTTATGAAGAGAGCAACCCGGATAACGAAAAAGTTGTGCTCCTTGACAAGAATGGAAATATTACCAGAAACTTATTCAACAAGAAAATTTTTCTTTCCGCTTGTTTTTCACCTGACGGGCACAAGATTGCCTTCGACTCGTACGACCAAATCGACAGGAACCTCGACATCTGGACTTACGACATCGAAAGGAATGTCATGACGCGGCTGACGTTTGAACAGGCGGGCCACATCAATCCAATCTGGACACCAGACGGAAAACAGATCGCTTACAGCTCAAATCCCGAAAAGCTGTCGTTCAATCCGTATATCAAGAACTCAGACGGCTCCCGCGACGCCGTCCAGTTTCACAAGTCCGACGACCCCGAATTTGTCTACAGTTTTTCAGCCGACATGAAGTACGCGCTCCTCGGAGATGTCGGGTTCGCCGGTAAAAACAGCGGATGGGACCTGCTGGTCCTATCGCTGACGGGCACGAAAACGCCCGTGAAATTTCTCGCTACGGATTTCAATGAGCGTGCAGCCCAGTTTTCGCCTAACATGAAATGGGTCGCGTACGTCTCGGATGAGTCCGGTAGAAATCAGGTCTACATCGTTCCGTTCGGAAACGGAAATGGAAAATGGCAAGTATCCGTCGACGGCGGTGATTTTCCTCTCTGGATGGAGAACGGGAAGAAGATCTACTTCCAGACATACGATGATAAGATTGAAGCGGTCGACGTAAATGAATCGGGGTCATCCATCTCGCCCGGCAGACCATATGTTGTTTTCGGTTCACAGGGCACGGTGACGAGAATATTTTCGATAGATAAGTCGGGAAATGAAATACTCGCTGCGGTCCCGAACAATAAAAGCATGCCCTCACCTATCACACTTGTTTCGAACTGGAAGGAAGAAATTCAGGGGAGATGAGCTGCACACGGAAGACGAATCCCGATCCCTCGTCTGCGCAAATGTCGAGCGGGACGGACTGGACAGCCGATTGAAATTGAAATCCGATCGCGCTTAGAAAAGAAGGCGGCCCATGTTCATGAGACTGGTGCAAGTGAAGGTCAGGCGGGAAAGCGTGGATAAGCTTCGCGCCGCTTATGATATGGAGATCATTCCCGAACTCGCGAAGGTCAGGGGCTGCAAGTTCGCGACTCTCGTGCAGAGCATCCATCAACCCACCGAATGCATCTCGCTAACTCTCTGGGAGAATGCTGAAGCGGTCGATGAATATGTACGGAAAGGCACATACACCTATCTCCTCGAGGGTGTACAGTCGTACCTTGCTTATGCCACTGAGTGGAAAGTGAAACTCTCAGCCGATCAGACAATGGAGTATGTCCCGATCACTGAAGAACCGACGGTGAAGGCGTACCAGGTCGCTCATTTGCCTGAGACCTCTCCGATCTCTGTGAGCCCGGGCGCACTTTATGTTCGCATCCTGTCGATGCGCATTCAGCCGGGGAAAATGAGCGAATTCCTGGAAACTTACATAAGCAAGATCCTTCCCGTGCTACGAACCACGAAGGGATGCAGGTATAGTTATCTTTCTGAGAGCGCAAACGACGATGATGAGACTATCTCATTGACGATATGGGACAGCAAAGAAACCGCTGATGAGTATGAAGCAAGCGGCACTTTCGATCTGCTCGTCCGGAATGTTAAACATCTCCTTTCCGGTTTATATCAGTGGAAAATGTCGCTCGGAAGAGGCGGAAGCCAGACCGCAGTCACAAGCGATGACCTGTCAGTGCAGGGCTACCGAGTTGTCACCGGAAGGAGCTTCATGTAGTGCACGTGTCCGCACTGTTTCTTCTTCCGGACTACTGATCTGTAATGTCTCGAGTCTAAACACTCCTGTTTTGAAATTTCACCTCTTTCAAGACGGGAAGAGCGAATTCCTCCTTCAGTCCTCTCTGTAAGTTCTCCGAAAATTTGGACACATGATCGCTCTTTCTGCGACTAAACCTCACTGGTTATCCGATCTTTAAGATCTTACCCGTGATGAGCTGCAGTTGATTCTCATTGCATAAAGCAGATGGCCCGCCAGCTCTTCATTGAACTATAAGTCCGAACATCGATAAGAGCCATTACCCCTCACAGGAACTGCAAAGTTCAAATGGCTATCTTTATTCGCCTGATCTTCACAGGCTTGCGTCAGACTGTGATGAACACTTTAACTTAAATAGCTAATTTGCAGTGTGTGGCTCGGATGAAGAAGCTTTCTAAGAATGCATTGCGAAGTAGTGTCGTAATTTCTCGACATCTATAAATGATCGAATGGACCGCTGGATTAAGGAGGCGAAAATGAGAAGACACTTTCAAATTGCAGCAGCAACAATTTTCTTCTTGACAGTCTTATCAAACCTGATTGTCGATGGAAAACAGAGATACAAGCAACATGGTGGTACAGTTGTCTCCGGTCCTGTCAGGATTGAATTTTTGTCTCCCACTTTGGTCAGACTTGAATATTCTTCTAACTCAAGATTCACGAACGCGCCGACTGTGGTGGTTGTAAATAGACATTGGGTCAGAACTGCTGTGACCAGCATGGAGAAGGATGGGTGGCTTGAAGTATCTTCAGAATTTGTTTCTGTACGATATCTGGTCGGGTCAGGGAAATTCACCGGGAAGAATCTCCTCCTGTCATGGCGGTACAAAGACACTGCGGGCACTTGGGCACCGGGAAACAGAGACAGTCTGAACCTTGGAGGAGTTACGACTCTCGACGGCGCAAGCGGCGATCGACTTCCTGAGCCGCAGACCGGAGTCCTGAGCAAAGGCGGTTGCTTCGAATTGGACGATAGCAATTCGCCTGTGATAGATCCGGCATCAGGTTGGATCGCGGCCCGTCCGGATAAAGCCGACCAGGACTGGTACTTCCTGGTTTATGGCCTCGATTACTCCCACGGACTGAAAGAATTTTCCGAACTTTGCGGAAAGATCCCCATGGTGCCGCGCTACAGCTTCGGCATCTGGATGACAGACTTGAACTATGAATATGTAAAAGGTTCGGATCTGGTCGCAAACTATCACTTCACCTCGGACGATCTTCTGAGCGAGATCAGTCGTTTCAGAGGGGTCGGGCTCCCACTCGATGTGCTCGTTTTGGATTTCGGCTGGCACAATTTCGGATGGCAAGGAGGTTACGATTGGAGTCCGGTTTTCAAAGACGCTCCGGCGTTTTTGAAAAAAGTCCATGAAGAAGGAATCCATGTAAGCGTCAACGACCACCCTAAAGGAATCGGAGAGAGCGCACTTTCTGAAGAGGACAGTCATTCAAAAGAAGCGCAACGGCTTCTAAATGTCACTCCCGCAAACAAGCCGACCTTCTCGCTGAGCTTCCCGACCGGCTGGAGATTCAAGACCGATCCGACCGACACAGGAATGCTCGCGTCGTGGTTCTCTGCAGGCCTCCGGGATTCCAGTTGGGAAATCATCAACGGCGGGGCGCCGTGGGAAAGCCAGGGACATCCGGACTATCATGGATTCGGATGGTACAGAAAATGGGTCGAGATACCTGAAAACTCTCCGAAGCGTTTATACTTGATATTAGGTGGCGCGGCAGATCAGTACGATCTCTACATAAATGGAAAAGAAACTGCCCACCACATGTCTGCCGGCAACAAATTTTACAATACGTTGACTTGCACGGACATCAGTAACTTCATTCAGAGAGGCAACTCGAACCTGATCGCGCTCCGGATCAATGACTGGAGCAATTATGGCGGCCTCACGAAACTTCCCATTGAGATTAGCGACGCGACTCCTGGCGGGTTAATCGAATTCAACCTTGCCGACAAGCGCCAAGCAAATCTATTCATGAAGATCCTCCACGCTCCGCTCATGAAGCAGGGTGTCGACTTCTGGTGGATCGACGGGAGTGGCCCATGCCCGGTCTCCGGACTGAACAGCCAGCTGTGGACGAACAAGCTGTACTACGATTACTCGGAACATTCAACACGGGAGAGGACGTTGATCGCCAGCAGGTACGCCGGATGGGGCAGCCAGAGATACCCGGCATTCTTCACGGGTGACACGTACTCCGAGTGGCCGATGCTGGCATACCAGGTCAGCTTCACAGCGCGCGGCGGGAACGATCTCGTGCCGTATATTACTCACGATATTGGTGGGTTCCATGGCGACACGCTCAGCGTAAAGTTGTACTCAAGATGGCTCGAGTTCGGAGCGCTGAGCCCGTTATTCAGACTTCACTGTGCTTATGAGAATCCGGCGGACGGAAACCTGAGAATGCCCTGGGTCTACGGCGATACCGGAATGAAAGTCGCCCGGATGTACTTCAACCTGCGTGAGCAGCTTCTTCCCTACATATATACTTATTCAAGAATCGCTTATGACAGTGCTATGCCTCTCGCTCGGGCCTTATATCTTAAATATCCTTCATTACCCCAGGCGTATTTGTATCCAGAGGAATATCTGCTGGGAGATGAGCTTCTCGTATCGCCGGTCGTGGATTCCACCGATAGTGCAACGACGTATCTCCCTCCAGGCCATTGGGTCGATTACTTTAGTGGAAAGGTTTACTCAGGAGGTCAGACGATCACAAACAAATACGCGATCGAAGATCTTCCTCTTTTCGTAAAACAGGGATCGATTCTTCCGCTTCAAAACCCAATGCAGTTTTCCGATCAGAGAAGACTGGACACTCTTGATGTCCAGGTCTATGGACCTGGTTCGGCGTCATTTAATCTTTATGAAGATGACGGCATCTCATTGGATTATGAGAAAGGTCGTTGCTCATGGACTCCCATCATTTTCAATAGGGAGAAGGACGGAAGCTACTTGTTGTCGATAGGTCCATCGGCGGGGACTTTCAAAGGACAATTGAAAAGGCGGGCCTACTCGATAAACGTAACCGGGTTGCGGCGGCCGGCTGAAGTGAGAATGACGAATCATCCGGGTTTGTCGGAGACCGACCACAGTTTCGAATGGAGCTGGGATGACGCGCGTTCAAGGATTCAAGTGACGGTTCCGTTTGAAGATATGGATAAGAAGATCGACATAGTTATCCGATGACAAGGGCTTCTGAATTGAGACAACAGAATTTTGGTCTATATACTTGCTCGGGCGAGTCAGGAATATAAAAGTATCTCTGAATCGAAACGTAAAATCCGATCGGGCCTTTTATCACTGAAAGCTCAGGACTAATTTTATTTTCAAGAGGAATTCATTATGAACCATAAGATCTTAATTCCAATCACAAACCGGATATTGTTCCTGAGTGGTATGTTTTGCTTCGTTTTGACCTTGATTCTATTTCAACCGCAGGCTCAAGCGCAGGATCGACGGCAATCAAAACACGAACCTGTCGATTTCGTAAATCCTTTTATCGGGGTTCTGGATGATGGAACCAACTGTGTCATCGGACCTCAGCTGCCTTTCGGCTCGATCAACCCGAGTCCGGAAACACAAAATGGATCTCAAGACGGCTATTCTCCAGCTGAGCCGATAAGAGGTTTCGGCCAACTTCATGTGAGCGGGACAGGTTGGGGAAAATACGGGGAAGTGTTAGTATCGCCGCAGATAGGTCTTCGTGTCGGGGAAACTGATCACGACTCTCCGAAATCCGGCGAGGCCGCGAAAGCTTATGAGTACTCGGTATTTCTCACTCGGTACAAAATTAAGGTCGATGTGACTCCGTCATATCATTCGGCGATTTACAGATTCACATTTCCAAAATCTGATTCCGCTTATGTTTTGATCGACATTACGCACAACATACCGATGGATATTATGAAAGACGGGTCAGCGTACGTATCGGCCGGCAAGATCGCCATCGATACCGGTGGTGGGTTCGCTGTCAGTGGTGAAGGCACTTACTCGGGCGGATTTGGAGACGGCAGGCACGAAGTATTTTTCCGGGCGGAATTCAATAAGAAGCCCTTGACTTATGGTACATGGCGAAATGGATGTATTGCGCCGGGACAAAGTTCCGACAGTCTTGTTGAACGTAACGACCGAGTCGGGGGGTATTTAAGATTTGCGACTAGCGAGAACGAGCAATTGTTCATGAAGATCGCAGTTTCATTCAGGAGTATCGACCAGGCCGGGCACTGGCTCAGCACCGAAATACCGGGATGGGGATTTGACAACGTGAGAGGACAAGCAAGGACAATTTGGAACAGGGAGTTGCGCAAGATTGAAGTCGAAGGGGGATCTGACTCACTCAAGGAAATTTTTTATACAGCATTGTACCATTCATTCCTGATGCCGCATGACAGAACGGGCGACATGAAAGGATATCCGACTGGAGCGCCGTTGTGGGACGATGAATACGCTGTGTGGGACACGTGGCGGACATTGTTCCCGCTGATGGAACTGATCGATCCCGCGATGGTGAGAGGCAATATTAATTCATTCATTGAGCGGTATAAGAAAAATGGTGTCGTGAAGGATTCATTCATCGGCGGTATAGACATGAAAGAGGAGCAAGGCGGAAACGACGTGGACAATATTATCGCGGACGCTTTCGTTAAGGGAATGGACGGAGTGAATTGGAAAGACGCGTACGGGATTATCAGGCACGACGCTGATTTCGAAAGAAGGGGATACGAAGGAAGTTACGGCGATACAGCAAGCCCCGACAGCGCATATCGGAGAACCGGCTGGATACCTGCCGGGATAATGTCATGCTCCAAGACACTCGAATATGCCTACAATGATTATTGCGCGGCAGAGATAGCCCACAGTCTGGGTACGAAGGCCGATTATAAAAAATTCCTGACCCGCAGTTCCGACTGGGAGAATCTTTGGGACTCGACTTTGACCAGCGACGGATTCAAAGGATTCATCTCGCCGCGTAAGGCCGACGGGTGGGTTAACATCGATCCGAAAAAAGAGTGGGGATCATGGCACGAATATTTTTATGAGGGGAGTTCCTGGACGTATTCTTATTTTGTTCCGCAGGAGACTGAGAAACTCGTGGAGATGTGCGGTGGGAAGCAAGAATACGTGTCCCGATTGAATCACGCGCTGGAAAACGGACTCATCGACTACTCAAACGAGCCCGCATTCCTTGTGATTCACAGTTTCCATTACGCAGGCAGACCGGATTTGGCAAGTTACTGGGTGCGACATCTGATGAAGACAGGATACACGATGACGGGCGAGCCGGGAAACGACGACAGCGGAGCGATGGGATCGTGGTTTGTCTTCGCGGCGATGGGGTTCTTCCCGAACGCCGGCCAGAATCTTTATTATCTCCATGGACCTGCGTTTTCAAAATGCACGATCCGTCTTGGCAACGGAAAGACAATCACGATTTATGGACAGAATGCGAACGATGAGAACATATACGTACATTCGCTCACTGTAAACGGAAAGCCGTGGAACAGTCCTTTCATCACTCATGACGAACTGAAAAACGGAGCGACGCTGCGATTCACTATGAGCAGGGAGCCATCTGATTGGGGGAAGTAATACGATACATTTTGCATAAAGTACATTGTTTTGCTTGAATTAGAATAATCGAAAATAAGTCACCGAATCAGTCCCGTCATGAGAAATCAGGCGGAACTTTTTTGAATTGCGCGGCCTGCTAGTCTTCTTCCCGAATCTCTACTCCGAGTCCGGGTTGATCGCTGAGCGTGAGCGTGCCGTTTCTGTTCAGGACACCGGTGAAAGGATCGTTCGAGATCAACACGTTCCCGTCGAGATCGTTCCAATCCACAAGCGGCGAAATGTGAGCGGCAGCAGTGATCCCGACGGACGATTCGATCATGCAGCCCAGCATTATTTTCATTTTCTTTGCGCGCGCTGCTCTTATGAGTTTTCCCGCCTTCGCCAATCCCCCGTTCTTCTGGAGCTTTATGTTGATTCCGTCGTAAGCGGTTGACAGCGCTTCGACATTGTGAATCGAAAGCGCTTCATCGGCAATGATCGGCATCTTTACCCGCTCGTGCAGCCACCTGGCGTCGTCGAGTTGCGCGGCGGGCATCGGCTGCTCGATGAATTCCACGTTTTGCGTCGACAGCCAGTTTATTCGCTCGAGTGCTTCCTCCTTCGACTTCCATCCTTCGTTCGCGTCTACTCGAAGGACCCTGTCCGTCACGCTCCGTACAGCGCTGAATATCTCTTCGTCGTTCGGCAACCCTACTTTGATTTTTAAAACAGGATAGTTCTCGGCCTCTTTCACTTTTTGAATCATGACTTCCGGGGAATCAATCCCGATCGTGAACGTCGACAACGGAATCTTCTGTTTGTCGGCACCAAAATATCTGTAGAGCGGGATGCCAAGATGCTTGCCTACCCAGTCGTGCATCGCGATGTCGATAGCGCACTTCGCACTTGAATTGCCCGGGCCGAGCGAGTCAATGTAAATGCCAATTGCCTCGAGCTGAAGAGGATCCGACAATCTCCCGAGGTCCACATTACCAAGGAATCTGATTACGCTTTCCGCGGTCTCGCCGTAACGCGAGTTGGGTGACGCCTCACCATAAGATGTGATGCCATCTTTTCTGAATCTGATTATCACCACAGGCACGGTGTCGCGAGAACTCCTGGAGATCGTGAAAGTGTGAGTAAGCTTCAGATCATATTTTAGAAAGTCGAGTGTTGCTTTCCCGCTTGAGGCGATCCTCGTAAAATCGCTGTCAATCATGTTTGCCCTGATTCGGTTGGACACCGAGTATCCTCCTTGCCCTTACAAATCTTTCAAGATCGTATTTGTCAAAAAGGGAATCGTTTTTGTTGAAGCTGCTGATCCTCACCAGGCTGCTCGAATGAATGAAAAAGCCGGACCCGAGGTATATTCCTACATGCGCGATCTTTTCCGGCTTCTGCGCGGTCGCTTTGTCTCCGAAGAATAACAAATCGCCCTTCTCAAGATTTGAGAAGTCGACTCCGGGATCCACACTGTCTCCGATGTCGCTTTGCTGGCTCGCGTCGCGGGGAAGATCGATGCCGTTCATTCTAAACACGGTCTTAACAAAACCGGAACAATCCATCGCCTTGGTGCTCGTACCACCCCACAGGTAGGGAAATCCCAGAAAATCTTTGGCGAGTTTTTCTATGCTTTGCGGCGTTGCCTTGTGTGAGTTTAAGTACTCATCTTCAAACTGGGCGTCAGATTTCGACACGTAACCGGTTCTGCCGTCAGGGAGCTCAATCTTGAAGCTTGAGGAAGTAGTTCTGATCGGCGTGAGATAGTCGGCCATCGCGAGGTCGGATATCGTCGAACCGCCGTTTGGCATGCTCCGAAGTGTCGTGAGAATCGTAGTGACGATGATCTTCCTCTTAGCGCGATACGAGGCGATGGCCGAAGAATCCATCAACACGATATTCCCCGTGTCAATCCAGCCGAGATATCCTTTGTCCCATGGCAGCTCAGGAGTGGACTTGACATAGAACCAATCGCGGGTCTTTTTGTAAACCTTGACCGTGTGACCCAGCAGAACCTGATCGACAAGCTCTGCCGCATCGTGCGGGCCGGCATACAAATTTCCAACGCTCACGTCGACTACTCCGTAGACTTTGGGCTCGAGACCTGATTCCGGCAGGACTGTCACAGAGTCTGTCAGAGTATTCTCTCCTGCGGCGTGAATGTCCGAAAAGAGTTTTGCTTTCGCATCGGGATCGTCCACCTCTCCTCTTAAGACGATGCCTTCGTCCTGAATTTCCGCGCTGACTTTGAAAACGGAAGTTCTTGGATCCTGAGCGTACTCGCCCCTCAGGGAATCCAGGATCATGTCGATGCGCGCGATACGAGCTTTGTTCACGCCGCATCCGGCCAATATAAATGAAAGCAAAAGTATGGGAAGAAGGTGCTTCATCAGTCCACCAGGTTTAATATTCAAATTTAAACCAAAAAGGGTGAATTGACAATCGAATTGGCTGTCGCGCTGACCTTCTCTGATTTCATGATGCAACCTCATGTGAATATTCAGACATCTTAACGAAATTGAGCATGAGGTAAGAAAGGACGCATTCAAATTGATCGACACTCTGGACGTCGGTCCTGAAGAGAAACGATATTTCGATTCCAACGGATACGCTCTGATCAAGGGTCTTGCTAGCGTGGAGGAAATAAGATCGGTACGAACGTACATCCAGGAAGTTGTGAGAAAGATGACGGAGAAGAATGACAGGCAGGGACGGCTCGACGATTACACCAAACTTTTCCTGCAGGTCACGAATGCATGGAGGCTCGATGGCAGGATTGCGAAATTCGTCTTTCAGGAGAAGTTCGCTAAAATAGCCGCAGGTCTCATCGGGGTAAATTCTGTAAGGCTGTACCATGATCAAGCCCTCTTCAAACCTCCGGGAGGAGAGAGGACGCCGTGGCACCAGGATATGTTTTACTGGCCGCTCGATACCGACAAGACAATAACCATGTGGATGCCGCTGACTGATGTCACTCAAGAAATGGGTTCCCTGGTTTTTGCCTGCGGCTCACACAAGAATGGACTGATCTGCAATAGACCGATTTCTCTTTCGAATGAAGATGAAGTCGAAAAGCTTATACTGGAAACCACTTACATGAGAAGAAGTCATGAACTGAAAGCAGGCGACGCAACTTTCCATTCGGGATTTGTCGTGCATTCCGCCTATCCTAACAGAAGTCAATCGGTAAGGGAAGCAATGACAATAATTTATTTTGCCGATGGCGCAAGAATGGTAAAAAGTCCGAACAAGTACCAGCAGGTTGACGCGAACGTTTTTGTCCCGGGAGCGAGGCCGGGAGAACCTGCCGCAAGCGAGCTGAATCCGGTCCTGTATCGTGCCGATGTTCCAAAAGGAATGAAGCCAGCGCACACATTGGTAGTGTCTCAACTTGAAGTGTGAATATCCCCTTGCGAAAATGTCCCGCTCCGAAGGAGTCCCTTAGGGAAAGGGATCCCTTCGGGAGAGTCCCGTTGGGAAGAGAGAATACTCACAAGGTTTGACGACTCGTATTAGCGATTTTTTGTCAGGTGAACGAATCGGAATAGCTATTCAAAAAATCGCATATAGCTGAGTACAGGACGATCCCGACGACAGTCGGGACCATTTCCGCAGGGCACCCTTTTTGCGCCTCCGATTATTTATATGCGGCGCATCCGCAGAAGGCGGACTTTCCGTTCACTTTTCCCGTTCAGAAATAACCATACGATGAACGGGATCCCGAAGAGCGGGACTTTTGAGTGAGTCCCGAAGGGATCCCTTCGGGACAAAAGAAAGTGAACAATAAAGATCTGATGACTCTTAACGATTCTGTTGTACTTTCCTTTGTCTTGATATCCCGATTGAAATCGGGACAGGCGCCGGAAAGTACCAAAGTCCGCCGAAGGCGGATCCGTCCTCTGGCGGAGAAAAATCAAGCGTTCACTTCACGAAACGTTTCGTGAAGTGTAGCTGTCGGAAAAAACGGTTGACAACTCAACTCGTTGAGCTGGAAATTTCCTCATTGAAGAAACAAATGCCGCCTTGCGGCATCCCGCATTATCCGCAATTAATATTAATGAGCGGGATAAACTAGGCGCCTTCGGCGCCGTCGGACAGTATTTGTTTCTTGATCCCACTTTGGAAATTTCCTAATCGCCATTTTTTCCGAAGGCCATATGTGGAATTTTTCTTCTTTAGTTCAAAATGAGACACTACCCAAACATGATCTCGGACGAATGCGATGTCTGGATTGACATGGTGAATGAAGGGAGTGGGGGTTTGAAATTTACGGCAGAAACCGATAGTCGTATTTGAGTCAGATCAAGAATTAAGGATAGAGGAAATACTTTTTTCTTTCTTCGTCGAAAGTCCCAAGGCGTGATTTCCAGGTCGCCGCGATTTCCAGATATCCGGCTCCCTTCTCAATCATCGACTTGATATTCTTGTCACCTGACAGTCTGTCGAAAGCGCCGTCCGACCGGAACTTGAGCTGGGCCGGATTTAGCTTGCGCATCGCACAGACCAAAGCGACTCCTGCTTCGACAGGTTTCACCATGGTACGATCTGTAACGCGAAGGTAGATGCCGTGGCACAACTCGCCGCTGAATCTCGGGTGAGAGACCACGCTGGAAAATCGTGGAACAAAAGTAACCGGGTCGAACTCAACTCCTGGTAAACCAAGTTCAGTCAATGACGCAGCTAGTTTGACCCCGTCGATGAATGGCGCACCGATGTACTGGAATGGATACGGTGTTCCCCGGCCTTCGCTCAAGTTAGTTCCTTCGACCAATGCAGTACCGGGGTAAAGTGTCGCTGCCTCTATTGTTTTGACATTAGGTGAAGGAATTACCCAAGGGAGGCCGGTCTCATCATACCACATAGATCTTTTGTAATTCAGCAGAGTGGAAACGGTCAGATCGAGTTCGAGTCCCTTAGGTTTGAGATACTCTTGTTGTATCAAGCCCGCGAGCTCGCCCGGCGTCATGCTGTAGAGAATTGGGACCGGAAGCATGCCTATGAATGAACGCGCATCGTCGTGCAGGAATGGACCGTCGATCAAATTTCCGGTGACTATCGTCGGTCGATCGAGAATTACGAACGGGATTCCTTTTTCGGCGGCAGCCTCCATGGCGAGCGCCATCGTGCTTATATAGGTGTAAAAACGTGTCCCTGCATCCTGAACATCATAAATCAAGATGTCTACATTCTTGAGCATCCATTCTTCCGGTTTTGTATGGTCTCCGTAGAGGGAATAAATCTGGAGCCCGGTAGCCGGGTCCAACTCGCTTTCGACATGTGCACCGGCAGGAGCGCTTCCTCGTATGCCGTGTTCGGGTGAAAACAAAGCCGCAACCACCACTTCGTCTTCTTCCCTTAGGACGTCCACCTCGTGTCTCCCATCGGAAAGTACTGCCGAGTGGTTCGTGACAAACCCGATTCTCTTTCCTTTGATGAGTTCAAGCCCTGATTCGAAGAAATGCTCGCTTCCGAACTTAACCTGTCGAGATTCACCGCCTTGTTTTCTTGTCGCTTTTGCCTGGTCAAGTGTCATTTCAGTATTCAATTTTCATTTTTGTAAGACGTACTCTTTCGCAAACTCTTCGGATAATCATAGATTTCGAATTCGTTTATCGAGTAGGTCGAGACCGAGTGCGTTCCCTTCAGACAGATGAGTTTGATGAAACGGGCTCTGACATCTTCAAAACCAAAATTTTGCGTTCCGCCGGCACCCTGCTGCTCCTGAACTACTGTGTGCCAGTTCTTTTTGTCCGGCGAGACTAGTATGATAAATTGAACTCCGTGTCCCTCACTCCAGTGGAGAACGATCGTGTTAAACTTGCGCTGCTTTCCAAAGTCAAGTTCAAACCACTGCTCGTCGAGTCCGCCTTCTTTTCCCCACAAAGCTGAAGAAGCCCAACGTGTGTACTGCTTGCCGTCTACAGCCCTTGAGGGTCCGAAGTCAGGACCATTGAGAGCAAATGAGGATGCAGTGGCCCGCGCTCCGAGCGCCAGGTTTTCCGGCGGTGGAACGGCACCTTCTCGCTGCAGCTGAAGAACGACAATAGAATAGGGAGGGATATTCTCTGAAAGTACAGAAGCGGTATGCTTGAGCGCATCAAACTTATCCAGCTTGTGCTCGGAGTTGAGGATCAATGCTGTGGGAGAACCCTGCGCCGTGAATCCTTTCAACTCTATGTCAGCCCTCGCGGCGGTGCGTTTGTTTTTGTTGATGAGGATGATCGAAAGAGTATCGTTACCGGTCAGGCTCGAGTATACGGAAAGGGAAGTGTCTGAGCATGTGCTGTTGACAAGATCTCTTCCAAAGTATCGAGTGAATAACGGGAAAACGTAGTAAACGAAATTTCGTCTGCCTTTTCCATCTTCTGAAAGGATACCGTAATCGCCGTGTCTTGGAGGATAGGAGTTGTGAAGCGCCCAGTAACATGAAATCTGTTCTCCGAGCTGTGCCATGGTACCTATCATATCGGCGATATACAATGTGTTCGCGATAGAGAGCGTGATCGGTCCGGGATATCCTGAGATTGAATTGTAGCCGACGTCAGCGATCCACATTGTGTCTGCTTTTTCCTTGCCATGCGCCGGATCGGCTATCGGGAGTGCTTCTTCGAGCGCTTCGCGAATGGTTTTGTACGCGAGGCGATATCGGTAGGGGCCGGTCAATATCGTGTCTTCGTATTCCTGTTTGTTGGTGAAAGGATAAAACGAGAAACTCACCATATCGATGTACTTGCCGGCGGACTTCAGGACGCGGTATGTCCAGCCGCTCGTGTCCGCCGAAGGCATGACGTTGGATGCGACGAGTATGGTCGAGTCAGCTCCCTTCATCGCCTTCGCGAACGAGATAAATCTTTCGGCGTATTTTTCCGGAGTGGTGTGTCCCCTCGCCCACGAGCCCCACTGTTCGTCTCCGATTTCCCAGTACTTGATGTGGTAGCCTTTCTCTTTGTTGCAATACGCCACCCATTCCGCAGCGAGTTCGGGAGATTCATTGAAGTTTATGGTAACAAACCCTTCGGTGCCGGTTGCGGCAAGCAGTGCGGCGTATTCGTCAGTATTCATTTCAGCGGCGCTGTTCTTCGGATCGTTCCATGTATAATGATCGGCGTCGTTCCCGCCTGGATATTTCAGGATTGTTACCCCGCTTTGCCTGATTCTTCTTATTGCTGTCTGGTCGGAGGTTAACAGCATATCCTGTGCGGGTCCCGGGAACAAATCCTCGTCCCATCTCGCGACGTTAAGACCATATATAAGCGGGTTGATTACCGACAAACGATTTGACGCATCCACCGTCACTTTTGCAGAATGATTCCAGGAATGGCGCTTCGGTACTTGCGCACTTGTCGGCACCGCTAAAAGCGCCACGAGCACAGCGAGCACAAGCAGCGAATTGCTTCTTCCCGAGAATTCCTTCATCGTTCCACTTCTGCAGAATATGAGGGTCTCATCGCAGCGGATTTCCGTTCCCGCTATTCGCTTTTCCTTTTTCTTTCTTATCTGAACGGGAAAGCAGACTCTTCATGTCTTTGATTCCAAAAACAGTTATGATGCCGGCGATGGAAAAAAGGACGACTGTGGAAATGCAAAAAAGTATTAGCCAGAAAAGATCAATGGTCGGCAATTGAATTCCTTTCTGAATTATCGACACTCCACACTCGGGAGTCAGTCCCGCAACATTCGAATGTACTTGCACCTTGTCCGGTCGCAAATTTCATATCCAACACAACGGGCAGGAGGCACGGTGCCTTCACGTTTATTTCTGCTGAGTGCTGAGGATTTTTCATAATTTCACCGGGGGATGACTCTTCTGCGTGAGGAGCGAGCCAAGTATCATTCCAATGGCGGCAAGCGCGAAACTAATGAACCCCGAGATGTTCACGTCGACCAGAAAGAGGAATCCGGCCGGCAAGGATTCCTTGAACTGGGAGAGAACAAGGAAAGTCAGAGGCGCGACCGCACCCAACCCGAGACCCCAGTAGGCACCTACAACGTTCGCCTTTCGCCAGTAGATTCCGGCGGTCACGCAGGCGAAACCGCCCGCAGCGTACATGCCGGCAGTGATCGCGAGATACTGATACGCGGTCGATGGAATCTCGTAAACCAGTCCGAATACAAGCATGAATATGCCGATGAAGATTGCGATGGTTCTCGTCATCCTGACATTGAGTGCGTCGGTGAGTGAGGTTTTCAATAATGGAGAGATTACGTCTCTCGTCGCGACCGTGCTCCATGCAAGCAAGTATGCGCTGTAAGTCGACATCGAGGCAGCCAGCATTCCTGCGATCATGAGTCCGAGGAATCCCGACGGCACGAATAAGCCCAGAAGCCGGGGCATGGCGACAAGTGAATCAGCATGAGGCCCGAGAACGGCGAGGGCCGCCACTCCCCAGAACATCGGGATCATGTACCGTCCGCCGAGAGTGAGACCGGTGTAAAGAAACACTTTTCTTCCGACTTCAGGGCTCTCGGAGGCGAATGATTTGGACACCGCGGGTTGATTCAAAGCAGACAGCGCGATGCTTCCTATCAGCATCCAGAAAATAAATGCCCACCCGAAATGCGGATTCATCACGGGGTTAACTCCTGATGCGCCGTATTGCTGGGTCACTGCGCTTACAATCTTGTGGATATCTACTCTCATGAGAATGAAGATCGTTGCTATGAGCATACCGAACGAGAGAATTACGAACTGTATAAAATCGGTGATGACTACTGAGAACATTCCGCCGAGTACCGTGTACGCTATCACGACGAGCAGCATGACGACCATGACCGCAACTCTCGCCTGTTCTCCCAGCCCCATCGTCTCCGTCAGGAAAATGCTGTCGAACCTCAGAAAGATGCCCATATTCAGGACTCCTCCGAGGAAGAGCAGAACGCCGCCGAGCCATCTCACCCACTTGCTGAAACGCATCTCGTAGAATTCAGGTATCGTTATGACTTTGAGCTCTCTCAAACGGGAGACGACGAAGCCCGTCTTTCCGATTACGAGGTATCCGAAGACACCGATCACACCGAGCACGAAGCAGGAGAAACCGGTCATGTAGCCGAGCTGGCCGAAATACATGAACGTCACGACGCCGATCTCTGTAGCGATGAGCGTTGCAGTGCCGAGCGCCACTTTCACTTTTCTACCGGCTACGTAGTAGCCTTCCATGTTCTCAACATATTTTCGCGCGCGGAGCCCGGCATAAATCGACCCGCTGAGATACGCGATCAGGATGACCCAGTCCGCCAGATGAAAATTCATCTCAGCGACTTCTTCATTATTTCATGCCGCCTGGTAACTCTTAAACCGCATCTGTGGTAGAAATCTTTTGCGTGCCCCGTGGTCCACGCGAGCCACAAATTTCTTTGACCCTTTTCTTTCATCTGGACAGCCGTCGCGTAATAAAGGGAAGTCCCGATCCCCCTTCCCATAAATTCCTTCTCGATGGCGAACGGCCCGAAGTGCTCTTCTTCGAAGTGGCTGAAGCCGATCACGTGTTCGTCTTTCACCGCGAGTATGATCTCATCGGTGTTCGGGTTCCTTCTCAGTTTTTCGAGAGCTACCCTGAGCAGCTCTCCCGGATAATCGTTCCGGAGGAATTCTATCAATCCCGTGAGGAACTTGGGGTCGAATACGCTGATCTTGATTCCCTGTGAGGCGAGCGCCGCCAATTTGTTTTCCGCTTCCCGGGACAGCTGGAAGTCCATTAGTGAGCGGCCCATGCTGTATACTCTCTCGCTTCTTTTGTAGCCAAGGTTTTTCAAGAAGGTAAGCGCGTCTTCGTAAGCGTCGAGATCGATTCCGGGAGCGAAGTAATTTGGTGTGTATGAGGACACGAATACGTCCTGGACCCCGCAGGATTTCAGGAAGTGCTCACCGGCGGTCACCAGTTTCTTCCCGAAGCCCTTAGTTCGATAGCTGGGATGGACAAAAAAAGCGGTGATCCAGCCCCTGCCGCGTTCCATGTCGAGACCGAAGTACGGGTATCGCCGCCTCACCGCGAGGCAGAATCCGACTACCATCTCGTCGATCGAAACTATTATACAACCATCTTGATCGAAATTTTCATCAAGCAACACCTTTCTCCTGAAGGTCTCCGTTGTTATCGGATCACGGAGGAGGCACTTGTTCCAGAGAGCGACCACGCTGTTTTCATCATCGCCAACATACGGACGGATAGAAAATGCGCCGGTCAACTCCTGCCTGCTTGTGGCAGTATATAAGTTTGTCATGGATTAATTGTCTTCCATATTAGTTTCTTATCGAACTGGTCGACGTTGAATGAAACAGCGCAGGCGAATCCGGCTTCCGCTCCGCGAACCGATGCAAGCGACTTGTAATAATTCAAATAAGGGAAGCTCGAGATCTTTCCTCCGATGAACTCGTACTCCTTTACCGCTTTCTCCCATTTCTCAAGCGACTCGTTCACGTCCACGTAAACGTACGGCTGATAATCGTCCATGTCCTCCCAGTTCTCGGTGTACAAGATGCGCTTCACACCGCGCCACTCAGGATATTCGGTCTCCGAGTAAGGAGTTACAGTTCCCACCGACGGCAAGCTTGCGAGGAGTATGGCATCTACCACTACCGCGTGCGCGTTGGAATGATCTTTATGAATGCTTTTTGTCCAGTGTGTTATTATGCAGCTCGGTTTCACCATCCTGATGACGTTGGCGACATAATGTCTCGCGACCTCGTCGTTAGGGAGCTCGCCGTCGTGGTAGGGTCCGAAGATTGGCTCGGCGCCAAGGAGGCTGTCGACCTTGAGCGCCTCACGTTTCTTCTGGCTGCCGTAGTCTTCGGCTGACATCTTTGGATTTCCGCCTTCACCGAGCGTCAGGTGAAGAATCACGACCCGGTCTCCCATCATGGCCTGCTTTGCAAGAACTGCCCCGCATGAGATCTCCATATCACCCGCGTGAGCCCCGATTGCCAGGATAGTCTGTGTACCGTTTTTCATTTTGCTGGAGTTCCTTTCGTCGGCGTCATGTTTTCCACCCGCGAAGGCGAATAGTAACAGGAGCGCGCAAGAATAGATTTTTTTCTTCATGAGTATTCAAATCTTTATGAATATTTTTCGCTTGTAGAAAACGTACATCACTCCGTACCAGATGAGGAGGTAAACAACGGAGAAAAGCACCGAAGCGTTGTAACTGCTCGCCAGCGGAGAGAAGAATGTGCTGTAAACGTATTCCTTAAGGCTCATCTTGATTGCGGCGCCGGCGGGGGAGTGGATTGTGATCGTAACGAGCTCGAGGATAATCGCGCCGAGAGTGGAGAGGAAGAAGGAAGCGATCGCATTCGCGCCGAAAACTTTGAACGGTTCCGCCCATTTCTTGTATCCCTTTATGTCGATCAGCCAGAAGGAGACGCCGAGCATCTCCATGGCGAATCCGGCAGTGAACACAACATACGAGCTGCTCCACAGGAGTTTGTTGATCGGGAACCAGATCGACATGATTACGCCGATCACGAGTCCGAAGTTACCTACGACCAGTAGGCCGGCAGCTTTCTCGATATCGCTTCTCTTCGTTCTGAGATAATGACCTGTCAGCGATCCGAAAAGCACTGTGGAGATCGACGGGATCAGGCTCAGTATTCCCTCCGCGTGATAATGCCAGCCTTGCAGAAGAACCTTGTCAATGTACCACCACAGGTTGCCGACCGGCGCGAGAACTCCAGCTCCGTAACCCGGGACGGGAACGAGCATCATGAGCAGCCAATAGAGGACGATGCAGAACACGGCGACGATTGCTTGCGCGGCCACGCTCGAGAACAGATAGATAATACCCGACATCAGGTATATCACTCCGATTCTCTGAAGGACATTGAGAATCAGCCTATGTGAGTAATTGAAATTCGGAATCCCTGATAGAAGCATCCCGAGCGCAAACATTATCACGGACCGGATGAGAATGTGGACCGCGAGTTTGCCTTTGCTTTCGCCCCTCGCCGCCCTTTTCCCGAACGAGAAGGGCATCGCTACTCCCATGATGAACAGGAAGAACGGATAGATCAGGTCCGTCGGAGTCCATCCGTCCCACTCAGCATGAGCGAGCGGTGCATAAACATGAGACCAATCTCCGGCGTTATTTACAAGTATCATCCCGGCGATCGTGATTCCTCTGAATACGTCGAGCGAGATCAGTCTTCCTGTCCCGGACGGGACATCGTGAGTTTGTTCCTCAGTCATTTCCATACCTCAATTCCGTTTTTCGTTGACCGGCGAATCAGAATTGCCTTCAATTATTTCGATCGGATTATAAGATCGGCTTTTTCATTACCGCGAATCGCCTTGTCTCTTTGAATCCGAATTTTGAATAGACTTTTGCCGCGATATCGTCTGTCCAGAGGACGTAAGCGTTGTGATGTCCTTTCGCACGCATGCGCTCAAGAGTTCTGCCGAGGAGGACGGTCCCGATTCCTTTTCCCTGAAAACTTTCCGCGACGCCAAACGGTCCGAAGTGAGCGCCCTCGAACTGGCAGTAGCCGATCACCTGGCCATCCTTTTCGTTGACCGCTACAAAGATCTGGTCCTCATGGAAAATGCCGCGAGTCATATCCCTGAGGTTTATTCTTGAGACCCGGACCCAGTCTGCGGGCATATTCGACCCGAGAAACTCAATGAATGAAAAAAGGTCGCTCCTTTTATACGGCCTCACCGAGATTCCTGATTCGCCGAGGCGTTTTTCCTTCTCCTCTGCTTCTGGAGTAATCCTGAAGAGCGGTAGCTGTGTGTCCATGCTTAGCGGGCGGGCGATTTCCTCGAAGCCGAGCCGTTTCAGAAAAGCTATACCGCCGGAATATTCCTTTATGTCTATACCCGGAACGAAGTAACCGGGAGCGTAAGTCGCGATGAGGCACTCGCTCTTCCCGATATTTTTGAATTTCCCCAGAAGGGAATCAATCATTTGCCTCCCGATTCCGCGCCGCCGGAATTCCGGGTCGACTCCGAATGCCGTTATCCAGCAGCGGTCTCCTTTGGGGTCATGGTCACCGAGAGAGACTCTCCGGGCGTATGTGCCGACGACGAATCCAACGACACTTTTGTCTTCTTTCGCGACAAGAAAAGTGTTCTCGTCAAAGTTCTCGTCCAGCAGGACGCGCGACTCCAGGCTGTCGAGTGTAATCGCGTCTAAGGGGAGAACCTCATTCCACAATTTGATGACATTATCCAGATCTTCTTTAGAAATCGGACTGATTGAAATTTTCATGCTGGTCCTTTCGAAACAACGGTCAGTCCACACCGACAAACAATCTCGGGCTGAATACTGGCCACTGAAAGCTGATTGCTCCTCAATATGAAGTGCCGAACGAGATGAAATGAACAGCGCCGAAAACGCCGAACGGTTCGTATGCGTAATCGATATGCAGGTTGATGCCTCCGAAATTCTGTGAGACGCCAATTCCACCCGTGAACCCTCTTTCGTCCAGACCTGTCATATATCCGGCTCGCAGTGAAAGCATTTTCGCGAAGTTGTATTCGCCTCCCACGCGGACGCTCTCGTTGAAATCCCGCGGGTGAGTCGACTGAACACTCAGGACGAAAGATTGGCTGGAGGACGAATAGTCCGCCATCAGGAACGAAAGCGGTTCGACGGTCAGGCCGAAGTTTACCGAGAATGGGAGGAAGAAAGCCTGTTGCTCATATGTAATTTGCCGGGAGACATTCTGGACTGCCGCAGCGAACCGGACGCCATGAAATTTGAAATCATACAATGCGCCTACATCGAACGCGGGTTCTCCATGCGAATACCTGACTGTTGCTATCTGTAATGCGGGATCGGAAAGACTCGTCCCCGCAGTTGAAACCCAGGCATCTCCCAGATTCTGGTAGGCATATTTAATATGTACACCGTAAGAAAATCTATCGCTGACTTTCTGGGAGAAAGCGATGCCAAGCGCGAAGGCCTGAGGGGTGAATGTACCGGTCTCGACATATCCTTGCGGGTTAGCAGCGTACCGTGTGCCATAGAAATCTCCGTAGTCCATAATCATTCCGTCGAAAGCGAGCACGCCAAGTTCGCCGATCTTCACGGCAATCGAAGGAGCGAAGTAGTTTATGTTTGCGATACCTTCGGTGTAGTTGACGTTCAGGTCAAATTGCTTGTCGATCCAGCCGAGTCCCGCGGGATTCCAAAACACCGCGTCCGAATTGGTCATCGTTGCCACTCCGCTGCCGGCCTTACCCATCGCCTCGGC
Organism: Candidatus Kryptoniota bacterium; assembly: GCA_036567965.1. Lineage (NCBI taxonomy): Bacteria > Pseudomonadati > Candidatus Kryptoniota > Candidatus Kryptoniota bacterium. Next base: position 54,794 of record DATCTN010000025.1, on the reverse strand, counting down.
TGAGACGGGATTTTCCAGGAACCGGAAACCTGCCTGTGCTTCTTCGGTCTGTGCCATGGCGCTGCCGGTTAGAAGAAAATAAGTCGACGCCGCAATCATTAGATAATGACGAATCTTCATCATCTCAGTATCTCCAATCTGATCTTCCCATAAAGAGTAATCACCTGACGATTACAAATTTCACGAACTGGTCGGCAAGACTCTGGCCGGTCAATCCCTGTGAGTTGCTCACGACCAGAATATAGATTCCGCTGGCGACGTACTGGTTGCTCGCGGTCCGTTGGTCCCATGTATCGTCTGCCGGTCCGTAATGGGTCCACCGTTTGATAAGGTTGCCGGTTTCTGTGTAGATAGAGAGCGTGCACTTGACCGGCAGGTTATAGAATGAAATCTGATCGGTGGGTCCGCCTCCTCCAGTTCGTATGGGAAGACCCAAAGCGCCCGAAGCAATCGTCGCGGGATTCGGCACAACTCTCACTTTACCGGATACACTGAGACCCGGTTTGAACGGTGATGCGGCCAGTGACGTTCGTGTCGCGTATCTTGAGCTTTCCAGCTTCGTGCCCGGGTACAAGCCGTTGTTCTGTGTGCCATCATCCAGAGCTGTTACAGCATAGTAATAATTTACTCCTCTGTCCACGCTCGTATCTTTGAACGTAGTCTCGGTCCTATTCGTGGTCTGGTACACCAGCTGCCACGTTGCGCCGCTTCCCTGATCGTTCGGATCGTCGACGTAGTATGCGCCTTTCTTCCTGTACACGCGCCAGGCGTACCAGTCTTCCACACCTGTGATCGCGTTTCTAAAATAAGATTGGTCGGGATAAGACCAGTTCACTGTAACGCTGTCCGGCGCGCTGTGGACGTCGATATCCGGCGGAGGCGGCGGTGCCGGAATAGTTCTGCCATGACTGATTTGGTCCCATGCCCAGTATGCGCGGTCTATTGAATTCGCGAGGGAATCTTTTCCGCCGGTCAATATGAGACTGTCCTTCACCGCATCCGTGATCTGTCCGTTGAACCATGCGCGTCCGATGCTGTCGCCAACCTCGTAGGGGACTGAACCCGAAGCAATCGCATAAACGAAAGTTATGGAATCATATTCGCCCGACACAGAATTCTTGGTAAAGCTGTACGGACCCGACGTAATGAATCGCATCGGACCTTTCTGCGGGCTCGTAGCAAGTCCCGCGGTTATCGGGTCAAGGGGAAATTTCCCCCGGCCATCTGTGCCGATGTATGTGTCTCGCAAACCGAGATCGCGCCTTCCCCACACATCAGCAGTGATGCTCGCATGCGGCATGGAGAAAGGTTCGTTCTGGTCATCGGCACTGTTTGAAACTGAGACCGGCGCATACAGAAGCGCATAACCGGGGATTTGAGTTGAGTAGAGATGGCCCGTGATCCTGTCAGGATCTCCGCTGTTATCCTGCGAGCCGTTGGTGTAAGTCGGAGAGCCGGCGAGTCCGTTGTTCCAAAAATCATAGTAGTAAGCGATGAGCAAATCTTTTCTCGGATCGTCGGTAACAAGCTGGCTCGTCTTCGTCGTCCAACTGTCCAATACATCTTCACTTTCGTAGCCGTAGGAGCTGTACACGGCTTCCTTTCCAAGTATCGAAGGACCGAAGCTCATGGAGAATGGCCACCACATTGATATCGTCTGATCGGGGAGACGTCGCGGTGGTTTCTGTTTCGCCAAAGCTATTTCGCCCGTAAAAGTCAATGTGACCTGCCAGATGGCGACGTTAGAAAGCTCCGGGTTACTGAACGCGTAGATTCTTACGTGCGCTCGCATCCCATAGGCGGTTATAAGATCGTTGAACTCACAGATTTCATCTGCCTTCAAAGTGGGATCCACCTGCCAGTTGTACTGCGGGTTGAGTTTTATACCGTCGACATAAACATTCGGCGGCCGATATCTGCGACGCTCCCATGTCCAATCGGTAGTGCCCGCACTTATGTAGGGGGAGTCTGCGAACTCTGGATGCCTGACGCCGGAAGTATCCACCAATCCTGTGTCCGAAAGACATATCGGGCTGAATATCTGGAAGAGCATGTTAGACAGGTAATGGTCAGCCGGCCAGAAGAAGTCGAAACCGTTCTGGGGATTTGTCGCGGCCGCATCATCGGTGGCGAAGTCCCAGCTGTACTCGTTTATCATTCCGCCGTCGCCGCGGGTCTTGCTCGGTATCCACTGAAATGAGTTGACATTTATTGTCATCGGAGGGGCGGTGTAATCGGCCTGACTCATTGCAACCGACTGGTATAGCATCACGATTGCAAAGGCCGCGACAATTTGTGCGTGTCTTCTACTCTTCAACATCTTCTTGCTCCTGTTCTCGATTGAACCCTTCGAGAAAGAAATTATTTTAAGTAAAGCATCGACTTTGAAAATGATTTTCCGTTTATGGATAGGACATAAAAATAAACACCGCTTGATAGCTTTGTAGCGTCGAACATGACTTCATGCAGTCCGGCATTCTCGATCCGGTTAACGAGGAGTCCGACTTCTCTACCGAGCACGTCATAAATCTTCAAGCCGACATGGCTGTTAGCTGACAGCTTATAGCTGATAACTGTTATCGGATTGAACGGATTGGGAAAATTTTGCAGGGCGCTTGTGCGATCGGGGACGTTCGGTTGAAACACAATTGCAGTTGGTGTATTCAACTTTTTCCAGGTTGTCTCCAGCAAGGGTTGTGAGCCGCTGACATAGTCCAGTCCGAGGCGCCAGATGATCACGCCGCCGAGATTTTTGTTTTTCAAATAGTTGCACTTGAGCGCGATCGAATTCGTATCGTCAAATGTTATGATGTGAGTGCCGGACGCATCGGTGAGGTAGGGGCCCTTCGAGACGTCGTCCCAGTGATAAGTCCAGCCTGAATTCTGGTAGGCGACAGCGTTCGCGTATGACACTGAAGGCGCGGCACCGGTTCGCGGCTTATAGAGCCCGGCTGCCTGGAAATTGTAACCATAGAATGCCAGTCCCATGAAAAGCTTTGATGAAGGTATCGTTGTGCCTTGCAGGAACTGAGTCATCGAGGAATTGATCGAACCCTCGTTATCTGTTGTCGCTCCTGGAGCCGGGTCGTAGAGCGGAGAGACGAAACCTGACACGCTTGTCCACGATCCATAGTAGTCGTACGTCATCACTCCCACCCAGTCCAGAAGGCTGTCAAGTGCGCCAAAATCATACCCGCTTCCGATGTATCCTGGTACAGCGGCACTCAGGGAAAGATTGCGGCCTGCCGAAGCGAGCGAATCGTGAACTGCCCTCATCATGAGTACGAAATTCGCTCTGTCACCGGCTCCCGGGTATTCCCAGTCGATGTCCACTCCGTCATAATCGTACTGGAGGCAAAAATCTTTCAGGTTGCCGGCGAAGTTTGCTCGCGCCGTCGCACCTGCGGCAATAGAAGAGAAACCGTAGCCTTTCCCGTCTCCATACCCACCGACTGTAACTACTACTTTCACATTCGCGGAGTGCGCCGCGGTTATCATTTGGGGATAAAGATAATCGCTCATTGTCGCACCGGGCTCGGGAGAAAGAGTCCCGTCGGAATTCGGGACAATGAACGCGTGGGAAATACATGTGACCTTGTTGAATTCGATTTCCGTGTAGGGAAATGCCGACTTGTCCCAGAAGTAGTAGTATCCGACCACTGCTTTATTCTGCGCCTGCGAGTTGCTGAAAGAGCCGGCGAATACAACCGCGATGATGACGTTGAGTAGCGTCAGATATCTTTGCGCGACTTCGTTTGCCGACGAGCGAAATCTTGTCATTGACAATTTCATAGGTCGACTCTGAATCCGAGAAGTATCCGGCGCGGGTTAAGGAACAGCGGTGCGGTCCACCATCCGATGTTGATATATGACTTGTCGTACTCACCCCACTTGTCGTTTCCCTTCATGCTGCCTGAATTGAATGGAAGATGGAGAGAATTCTTGTAGTTGTTCAACTGATCCAGGGTCATGTTGTCCACATCTAATCGCTTTTCATCCAAAACGTTTTGGACGGTGAGAATCAGCTGCATGTTCAGATTGCTGAATGAGATAGTCTTCGTCAGTCTCAAATCAACATTCGAGTAATCGACTACATCGATCCACTCCCAATCCTTGACCGGAGCACTTCCGTTCCAGAGCATCCTTCCACCCGACTGCCAGTCAAAAAGAATATCGAGGTACCAGCCGCTGATGATCGGGCCCTCATTCGGGGGCGTATGCAGATTAAGATCGACGTGCCCTCTCGGCTTGGGATTGGTCGTGGTGAGATTTGCGGACCGCTGGGCATTTGCGGCTTCAAGCTGGTTTTCATATACGTAAGCCAGACCGCTCTCTCCTGAGCTGAGCAGCATGTAGTCATAATTGGCCCAAAAGGTCACCCAGCTTCCGATATTTCTCTCCAATCTCAGCTCCAAACCTTCGACAATGTTGTAGGCATCCGGTACGTATTGGGTAACTTCGTTCTCGTGATAGTAATCGACATACGTCTGGGGAAGCGGCTGATTTCTGACATCCTTGTAATAGAAAGAAACCGTAGCAAGGAACTGCTGGAGGAAGGACTGTTCATACCCGAATTCATATGAGATTGTCTTACCCATGGCGAGGGCAGGTGATGGTACAGTTGCCGCTGCCGGGTAAAGCGCGAGGTCGTAGAGAAATGAAACCGGAGGGCGCTGATAGAAATGTCCGTAATTGAAATACAATTTGCTGCTCTCGGTAACAGGGAACGAAACGGACAGACGCGGCGAAACCGCAACCTGCGCTTTGTTTGGAGTGGTCGGCCACCCTGGCGGAGATGCGATAAGTCCTTCGTATGCCAGCCATCTCTGGTACGAACCGAACGCGCCGGGGAGATTGGAATAGTAATCATTATAGAGCGCCGAGTACGCCGGTGAGGGTGGATTGGTAATATCAAATCCGTTCCTGTTGGGATTCCAGTAGTCAAATCTCACGCCGAGGTTGGCTATCATTCCTTCAAACTCGAGCTTATCCTGTACATAAGCTCCTCCCGTCAGCGGTTTGGCATCGTAATATTGCCAGAGGTCGGGTGTCCATGATGTTTGTGATTGAAGCCAGGTGCCCGTGTAAACATGGAGATCGGTAAGCTGCATGGATAAACCCGCTTCGAATTCATTGTGCCTGTCGAATTGCCACACGACGTCCCAGTTGAGTTGCGCCTCCCACGTATGCGAAGAGTCGACTCTCTGTTCGCCGCCTGCCAGCTGAAACATCCCGAGCTCGTCCGCGACGAAATTCGTAGAGCCGTTTGGCGTGCCGCCTGCGGGAACCTTCATGATCTTGATAGCGCCGGGCTGCGGCGTCGTATAGACATCGTCGCCGACCATGTAATACCATGCGCTCGTCTGGCTCGTGTCGAGTGAGTACGATGACAATCGGGGTGCATAAGACTGGAAATGCGCGCTTAATGTATAAAAAGCTTCAGGTGAGAGGGTATGTGTGTATTTCAATCCACCGATTATGTATTGCTGGTCATAGAGCTGCATACGGCTGATATTGAAAATTTGCGGGAAGTTTCCGCCGCCGAGGAGAGATGCCTGTTGTATGATGGAGCTCTCTGTGTTTGTCATGAACCCGAAGCTGGACGAGCCTTCCTGAAGCGCGCCTCCGTATGTACTCCCTTGGCCGTTATTCAAAGTGTTTACATTCGCGAACATCCCTTCTATTGTGAGCTTGTCACCAGTAGTAAAATTTGTCGTGAGCTTCAATTGGGTGTTCCAGTCGGCATAATTACTACGATCTCCGAGCGGATATGCAAACTGTGTGTTCTCGTATTTCCCGCCGAGTAGAAAAGTGGTATGTCCGAGGTATTCACCTAAAAGCGGTATGTCTTCACCGGGAAGCGGACCGTTCAGATTTCCTTCGAGATAATAATCGGGTTGAGTCGCTATCGGATATTGCGGGTGCCTGAGTTCCCAGATTTTCATTCTCTGAGTCGAATCAAGCATAGTTTGCGGTGTGAAACCGGCGGGGAACTTTACGTAAGGTGTCGTGTATGTCCCGGTCGAGTATCGGCCCGATTTCTTTGTCGCCCAGCCCTTGAATCCCCAGAACTCCGGAGGGACTGCGAGGCTGTCGGCGTGAGTTTGAATGCCGTGCATCGCGTACTTTCCGGTGAACACCTGGTAGATCATCGACTGATCGCTCCACGGATTTGTACCGAAGAACTTCTGATAATTTCCCGGAGTCATATTGTAGTTCAGAGAGAAACCATACTTTTCGCGGCTGCCGTCTTTTGTCACCGCGTTGACTAATCCTGACTGGATCCCGCCGTACTTTGCCTGAAAGCCGCCGGTCATCACTTGTATTTCCTGAATGGTGGTGGAGTTGAATGACAGATAAGAATTCTCGGATCGCGGGTCCTGAAGCGAGATGTCGTCAAGACGTATATCGGTTTCTCTTATGGCTCCGCCGCGCACGCTCAGTCCATGTCCCTGGTTGTTGTCGACCAGCTCCACACCCTGGAGCTTTCCCATGAATTCGTCAACCCTTGTAACCGCTGCGTAGTCTATCGTTAGGGCATGAATAACTTCTTGCGTGCCCGCGACGTCCGGCTTGATAATGTTTGCCCGGTACACTACTTCCACACCTTGCATCTCGATAGCACTTTGTTCTAACGAGAAATCTACGGTGATGGTCCGGTCGGGTTCGGCTGTCACTCCTCGCTGAACTACAGGAGCGTAGCCCAGCATTCGAGCGGTGACATTATAAGTACCGGGTGAAACGTTCAGGATGACGTAGTAGCCGGTCGCGTCGGTCATTGCACCTAGCCGTTGGTCCAGTTTCACCGGACGGCCCGCAACCCACTGCGAATCGATTATTACGGTGACTCCCGTCAAGCCTTCCCCCGTTTTCGAGTCAACAATTCTGCCGGCTATTTTACCGCTCGCGGCTTGAACCACGTTGATGATCAGGAGAATGAAAGCGAAAGTTGTAGCCCAGAAGGAATTTCGATTAGTGTGAAAAAAACATCTCATGCGATTTCCTCCTTCGCGTAAATGCAAAGTTGACATCTACCCACTTCTGTAATCCTGCACGTCCTGGCGGGAGAGTTGAACGGGATTTCGGGTTTTGATTACATCGGCAGCGATTTGGAGAGATTGTGGTTAGACTTACGCCTGACGGAATTGATCCTGCTAGGGACAGGATACTAGAAGAGGATAACTCTCCTGAATATTTGTTCAGGCCGCGAATACCGCAAACCTCCATGTGTAATCTGATCGCACAACACACACGAGCCGCAAAACCGCAAGCCCGTCATGATCGACGAGTTATGATAATACTCCTGACGAACATTGTCAATATGCAGCCACTCCTGATGCGTGAGTTTACAGGCTCCACATTTACTCAGACTTCGTTCACTCTTGGTGATCTCCAGAGAGAAGAACACATACTTTCATTGACGAGAATCTCAGAAGCGCCCCCACTAGGACTTCTCCTGCCGGAGTGGGGCACAAGCTGTTGTGATTTGTTCTTTCAGAGTCGACGATACCGACATCGGATGTCCGGGAATCCAGGGAATTATAAGTTGAATCATTACTGCTATTGCAGCGGAACAACACCGTAAATCTGATTTCACGAATCTGCACAGAGTGCGTCTAAATTTTTCGCGCGAGTAAACGGCAAAGTGAGACATCGTCAAAATCTCAAATCATTGGTAATAATTGCTGTATTGCTGTTTCCACATTCTTCCATGAGCTGAGGAGGCGTAAACGCATTGAACGACCACATAATTCTGTTCGTCGGATTGACGTTCGCGGATTGCGGACTGTAAAAAAGGGGATTCACAAAATCATACCGGTTCAAAAATATGATTTCACTTGGGGGATCGCGGAAATCTATGGTTAACATGGAACCCGCGATGATTCCGCAGACTCCTCGTTCAAGCAAGAAACAATTATTCTCTGCGCGAAATTTCTCAAACAAATAGATTTGAATTTTCAAGCAGTCGACTTGACATAATCACTATTAGTATTGATATTTCAACACATCCAAGAACAGGAGGAAAGATCGAGTAGTGTTTACTGATTCTGTCCTTCACGGAGTAATATCCGCCCACCAGAATTGCATCAATCCAAAGACACTGCCTGACTCTAAATAGGAGTGTAGTTATATGAGTAAGCTCGCAACATGCTGTCTGTTCATTCTCACATTCGCTGCGATGACTTTTGCGCAGACCACCGGCAAGATTTCAGGAACGGTGACCGACGCGGCGACGGGTGAAAAACTTGTAGGTGTTACCGTCTTGGTTGAGGGAACGACCCTCGGCTCCTCGACTGACCTGAACGGATATTTCGTAATATTAAATCTGACGCCGGGTACATATCGCCTGAGAGCATCTATTGTCGGTTATGCTCCTCTGATACTTGAGGATGTCCGCGTTGCGATCGATCAGACGACTCAGGCGGATTTCAAGATGACCGAGACCACGATCTCGACCAAGGAAGTGGTTGTCGTCGCATCGAGGCCGGTCATCCAGAAGGACGTTTCGGCGAGTACGACAAACATCTCACCCGCTGAAGTGGCGTCGATACCTACTGTCAGTGTCGCAGGCGCGGTTCTATTGCAGGCCGGTGTTCAAAGCAACAACAGCGGTCTAGTGATTCGCGGCGCGGGAAGCGACCAGACCGCTTTCATGGTGGATGGTTTCACGCTGCGCGACGAGCGGAACAATTGGGCATACACCACCATAAGTCTGACGTCCGTGAAAGATATCCAGATCCAGACGGGCGGGTTCAATGCCGAGTATGGCGACATCAGGTCCGGCGTCGTAAACGTCACGACGAACAATGGGAGCACGGATCACTACACGATCAGTGTCCTTGCACGAATTGCTCCACCTCAGGCACAGAATTTCGGCGGGCCGTTGAATGGATTCAACACCTATTTCGTAAGACCATATGTTGACCCCGCCGTGGCGTATTATGGTACAAACGACGGCGCATGGAACGCAGCCACACAGTCGCAATATCCGGGATTCGACGGGTGGATTGCCGAATCTCAGAAATCGCTTGCGTCGGGGGACTCGAGTCAGTTCTTGACTCCCACCGCTGCTCAAAGAGTTTGGGAATGGGTGCATCGGAAGGACTTCAGTGTACTGAAGCCCAACTATAATATCGATGCGAGCTTCGGCGGACCATTCCCCGTCATAAGCAAGCAGCTTGGCAACCTTCGTTTCTGGGGATCTTACGTTTCGCAGCAGTCGATGTATATGATCCCTCTCACGACGGACGCTTACCGGAACTACAACGGTTCGTTGAAGTTGACGTCGGATGTGGGCCCCGGGATGGAACTCTATCTCGAAGGAATGCTGGGAGAGCAGACCGGCACTACATATACCAGGAACGGGCAGCCCGGAATTTTTCAAAACAGTGGACAGATTGCGGACTATTTATCTTCATTGGGACCTCTTGGAGGATCGTACATCGACACAAGAATGTTCACCGACTGGTATTGGAATCCAAGTCGGGTCGATTTCAACTTGCTCGGTGCAAAGCTTTCTCACGTAATCAGTCCCTCGACTTTTTATGAGATAAACGTTCGCGAGACAGGGACTCAATACCACACGTCTATCCCCGCCGACAGGAGTACTACTCCAAGCCCGACCTTCGGGAATTATTTCTCTTTTGCAAATCAATTCCCATTCGGGTACTACCCCAAAGCGCCGTCTTACGCATCTTACCTGAGCAGTTTCAATAATAATGGACTGGGAATGAGCGATTCACGCGACACAAGTGTGATCGCGGTGTATAATGTGAAATTCGATTTGACAAGCCAGGTCGACGAACATAACCAGATTAAGACAGGTCTGGAGTATAACTATACCGACAACAACATCAATTACGGACTGATAGACTCCGCTTTGACTTCTGATAACAACTGGTCGCATTGGCACACATTTCCTGTTCGTGCGTCTGCATATCTGCAAGACAAATTAGAGTTCGAAGGCATGATTGCTAACCTGGGAGTTAGAGTTGATATGTCCCACGCCGGTGGCCAATGGTACAATACCAGTGATGCGTATTCCCCGATCTTTTCCGGCGCAGATCAGGTAGGGCTTGACACCGTCTCAAAGAAATCGACCAAGTACCTTGTAGAAGTCGAACCTCGCCTGGGGATATCCTTCCCGGTGACCGAGAACTCAAAATTATACTTCAACTACGGTCATTTCTATTCTATGCCCACGGCTGATGATCTATACATGATTCGCAGACTGCTGGGTACAGATAACGTCACTCTCGTTGCCGATCCGAACGCTCCTCTTCCGCGGACGATTCAATACGAATTAGGCTTCGAGCAAAGTCTTTTCGACAAATACTTGATACACATCGCCGGGTACTACAAAGATGTCTCCGATGAGAGGACAACAACGACGTTCGTCAGTTCAAACAGTCTGGTTAACTACTCGCTCTATACGAGCAACTACTACGAGGATATCAGAGGCTTCGAGATTACCCTTTCGAAGAATACGGGAGACTGGTTCCGGGGCTTTGTAAACTATACCTACATGGTGTCCAGTAACGGCCAGTTCGGATACGCTTATCAGTTTCAGAGTCCGGCCGACCAGCGGACTTATGATTTAAATAATTATACCGACCTTTACCAGACGAAGCCTATTCCGCAGCCGTATGCGAGATTAAATCTGGATTTCTTCACGCCGAACTGGTTGGGTCCGGACTGGAGCGGAATCAAGGTGCTGGCGGATTGGCACATCAATTTACTCGGCAATTGGTCTGCGGGACCATGGTTCACCTGGTCCGGCGGCGAAACCATCCCCGGCATCCAGAATAACGTCGAATGGAAAGACTACCTTGACTTTGATCTGAGAATCACCCGCGGGTTCCATTTTTATGGCGTCGATATGGAGCTGTTTGCCGATATTTATAATATCTTCAATTACAAGTACATGTCCTACGACGATGGATTTGGTCCTAACGCGTTAGATTACAAGGCTTACATGGAATCTCTACACCTTCCTTCTTCGGTCGCCGGAGACGCAACGCATCAGGTTTTTGGTTACATAAACACGCCGGGAAATGACACGCCGGGGGATTATCAGTCGTCGAGCAAACCGTACATCAAAATGCCGTATCTCTGGCAGCTGGCTATGCTCAATCCGAGAACATTTTATTATGGAATCAGATTCACTTATGACATACCGTAAATCATCCTATGAAGCCACAACTCACCTTCTTGATGAAGACAAGCGTGTCGTTTATGCTTCGAGGTGAGCCGCAGTTGCTTCTCTGCAAAAGAACTATGAGGAAGAAATGAAATTGAACATTGAGACGGAAGAATACTTCGAATTACCGAAGTCGGGTTCTCCGAATAGACTCCTTCCGAAGGAGTTGGGGCTTTGGACTTTTCTTGGGAGCATTATCTTCACGCTTCTTGTCATGGGGGGATCTGCCCGCGCTCAATATGCAATAAAGTGGATGGACATAGGATCATTTCAGAGCTTTTATGCGAGTGCAGGCAGCGAGTATGAAGAACAGAGAGTTTTGGTACAGCAGGATGGCGATCGCTGGCCGGCGATTTATCCCAACCAAGATATGGAGGCGGCTAAGGGTATATGGATTGGGGTTAGAAACTGGACCGATCCGAAAGACCACTCGTTCTGGCCATATAAGGTTGTCCATTTTGGACCCAGGCCTGATGGCGATGCGTCCGAGTTCGTTCCTCAAGCGCTGACAACGACAGACAGATTTGCGCTACCGCAAGTTTTTGTTGATGGAAATCCCTCATACAATATTCCGCCCGACGAAGACAATACGAATCCGAACTTGAAGGAAGATCGCCTGATATTTGACAGCGTGCAAACATATATCGGTCTCACCATGGTGAGGAAGATGATCGGGTTTAGCCAGCAGTTCCACGATAATTACGTGATCTACGACTACACATTCACGAACACTTCTAACCAGCCACTAGACAGCATACGCCTTCTGTACGAATACAGGTACGCGGTTTGCGCGGATACCCGGTATATAGTCGGAACAAACTCCTCGGGATGGGGAATAAATAATGACGCCGACGTGCGGGGCGATTTCCCGAGTCCAGCAACAACATTTTTTGGCGGGCAGGTATTGAAAAATGAGCCGGTAAATAAATACGACAACATCAGGGCGATTTACTCGTGGCAGGGGAACTACAAGAGTAGCAGTTATGATTTCTCAGTGCCAGGGATGCCTGGGTTGGGAAACGGCGCGCCGACGAGCGACAATATAGGAGGGCCTATCTGGTTAAACGCCTTCGCTCAACCCGGTCCGCCGGCAGGAGACACTCTTGGCAGATTGGGGGGGGCTCAATTCATCGGAGTTGCGACTATACATGCAGATAAATCGGCCGCTGACACGACGGACGATCCAGGTGAGCCGAGCACAACCGCTTACTACAGTTCAGATGATGCTTTCAATCAAAGCAACAGCATCAGCCAGTTCAATGGTTCGATAATGCAGACCGACTACCAAATGATGTCTCTAGGTCAGGATGTTGGCTGGCTCAATGGGGCTGTGAGCTGGTCCGGACAGCGGATGGCTGACAAAGTGGGAGTTTACGGCGATCCATCAATAGGTACGACCGGCGGAATGTCTGTCGGGAACGGTTACGGCCCATATAATCTTGCTCCCGGACAGAGTTTCCACATCGTAATGGTCGAAGCAGCAGCCGGCCTGAGTCGCGAAGCATGTATCAGGATCGGACGCGAGTTCAAGCTTGGTCAGATTACCCCGGCTCAGAAGGACGATTCGGTTTACACCGGCAGGGATTCGCTTTTCCAGACATTCCAAAGAGCAATGGCGAATTATCATTCGGGATATAGCTTGCCTGAGGCGCCGCTGCCACCGTCGAACTTCACAGTTACATCGGGCGGTGACAAAATACTTCTCTCATGGACACCTCCGGTAGGCGGCGCAACCATTACGCAGTTCAACGTCTACCGCGCACAAGGATTGGTCGATAGCACTTATTATCTGATTTACCAGGGCTCGCCGAACTCGACGAGTTATGACGACGTAACTCCGGTTCGCGGCATCGACTATTACTACTACATCACTTCTGTGGGCGATCCCGCAGACAACAACGGCGGGGCCGATACACCTGCCGGAGTGGCGCTGGAAAGTGGACGGTACTACACCCAGACATTTGACCCTGCAAAATTGTTGCGGCCCGGAGTGCCTGAGCCGGTGAAAGTTGTCTTCACGATCGACTCAACGCACAGCAAAATAATGACCGGTCTGCCTACGTACGCGGTTTATACCTCCGGCGCCAGCATCTATACTGTCCAATCCGCGAGTCTGACGTTCCTGGATTCTATAAAAACCAGCACGATAGCGAGAATAGATACGGTGAATGGGCAACCAGATACAACTTATAAATACCTGTTCAACTACACCGGGTCAGTCCGATGTACGGGGACTGCCGCCCCACCGAGCGTTGGCCAACTTGTACTTTCAGGTACAGAGGGACCGGATACTCTCTTCTTCTCAGTCAATCAGAGCCAGCAAGCCCGCATCGGTCTGAGCGATATCATCAGGGTGGTTCCGAATCCATACAATATTTCCGCCGACCAGAACAAACTGCTGTATCCCGGCGAGCCGAACCAGATCGGCTTCTTGAACATACCCCCGATCTGTACGATCAAGATTTACACTGAGCTGGGGCAGCTGATAAAGTCGATCCAGCATAGTAACGGAAGCGGCGATGAATACTGGAACTTGACGACGTCTTCCAATCAGATCGTGGTGAGCGGTGTTTACATAGTCGTCTTTCAAACGCCGCAAGGGCAGACCGCAATAAAGAAATTCGTAGTCATTAGGTGACCCACATGAAAATGGAAACTGAAATGAGAAAATGCCAGCTCCTTCTTTCAAAAGCGGGAATCGCGTTTTGTGTCTTGTTGCTGCTCCAATTTTCGGTAACCATAGCTACCGCGCAGCAGAAGTTGGCGCAATCAGGAATGGACTTCCTAAACGTCGCCACTGATCCCCGTATGGAAAGCATGGGAGAAACTGCGACATCGCTCGACGGCAATTCGACAGCAATGTTTTTCAACACCGCCAGCATGGCAAGACTTGAGAATGCGGTGTCTCTCTCCGTTGGGCAGGTACAGTGGATTGCGGACATCAAACATTTTTATGCCAGTGCGGCGTTCAGCCCGTCCCACGGCGATTACGGCGTCATCGGCCTTTATTTCAGATCTGTCAACTATGGTCAAATGGACGAGACGGTACTTGCGAGCAACGCTAACGGATACGCGGATCTTGGCACCTTCTCACCGACAGCGTATTCCGTGGGGATCGGTTATGCTAAAGCGTTGAGCGATAAGTTTGCTGTAGGCGGCGACGTGAACTATGTGAACCAGGACCTCGGCTCGAGCGTGACGAGCATTAGCACGAGTGGAGGTTATGTCACTTCGAGGTCAAAACTCAACATTGTCTCCTTCGACTTCGGCATGATTTACAAAACCGGATACAAGAGCCTTGCCTTCGGAATGGACGTGAGAAATTTTTCGCGCCAGCTCAAATACGTCCAGGAGAGCTTCGATCTGCCTCTTATCTTCAAGATCGGGATTTCCATGAACGTTCTGGACAATTGGGACATCGACAGTAAAACGCAGTCGCTGATTGTGGCGGTCGATGCCTCTCACCCGAGAGACTATCCTGAGCAGGTCAATGTCGGGGCCGAGTATACTTTCTTGCAGATGATATCGCTCCGTGCAGGATATATGTTTAATAATGATGTTTATGGAGTCAGCGGCGGTGTGGGATTGCATAAGGATATCGCGGGAGTGAATCTTGGTATAGATTATTCATGGACTCCTTTTACAGGCGGTTTTGCAGATGTACAAAGACTCTCTTTTGAAGTCGCCTATTGAGACCGAGAACATCGAGACGATTCTTCGTGTCTAAATTAAATTTGCCGAGGAACATAAGATGAAAAAAGTTTTTAAAATTTTTGCCGGGTCAGCAGCTTTCCTCACTCTTGCCTCCCTGCTGATGAATCTAAACGGCTGTAAGCCACAAGAGAGTCCAAGTATTTATGATCCCAACTGGAAAAGCTTACCGCAGCCGGTCGTTGACAGTCTTTCTCCTGCAGGGAGTGCGCTGGCAGGTCTTGATACGGTTGCGATCTACGGGAAGAATTTTTCGCCTGCCAGGGACAGTGACGGTGTGTACTTCAATTCCACTCTCATGAACGGTGCATCCATAATAAGTGCCTCTGCGAACAAACTCCTCGTGAAGGCACCTGCGCTTTCCGGTGATAGCATACGCATCAGAGTCTACGTGCTCGGTGCAGTGAATTTCAGCTCTACTGTGACTTACAAATTGCTCGCGGCAATCTCCCCATTCGGCAAGCTGTTGATCGGCGAGACGGCGAATGGCATATCTGCCGGAAGTGATACGAATCTGTATGTGTCCATTTCCAATCCTACACTCCCCGGTACCAAAGATGAAGGCATATTCAGGTTTACGTCGGATGGAATGAGGTTCCCTTATGCCCTGCCGCTTAGCCTTAACTTGTCCTGGACCGACCTCAAATTTGGTCCCAGCGGGTACCTGTATGCGGCTAAGGGAGCCAAGGCGGTCTACAGGTTTAGCCCTGGAGGTGGAACCGCCCCTCAGCTATGGGCGGCCAAGAACGTAGGGAATCTTTCCGTGATGGACTTCGATCCCGACCACAACATGTGGGCCGGAGGGAATAACAAGAGCATATATCGAATAAATCCGGACACGGGTGTTGCTGCCTTTGCTTTCAACGGAAACGTCCACAGCATTCGTTACTTCGACGGTTATCTTTACTTTGCAGCCACGAATGTTATCATAGGTGGGGATACAAACGTTAGGGGTCAGGTCTACAGAGCCCCGGTATCAACGGGTTCACTAGGTACCCCCGAGCTGTATTTCGATCTTTCGACGGATCCATCGGGTGGCTCGACCATTTATGCCATTACTTTCTCCGCCGATCGTGATATGTACGCCGGGGTGGACTCATCGGATTACCTGATAGTCGTTCACCCAAATGGACAGTTTCAACGAACTTATTCGCTATATGCGGCGAGCGGGGCACTTAATTCTCCATGCAAGTCTTTTGCCTGGATCGGGACCGATCTTTACACGACAACGGCTTCCGGCGAAATGATCAGAATCCTGGTTCGGAAGCCAGGTGCTCCTTATTACGGACTTCAGTAAACAACTGTTCAACTGTTTTATTAATGTTTTGGCGTTGATGGGAGGTGGTGCAGACCAGACATTGAGTTTTAGGATTTCGGACAAAACCTTGTCCGGTATATTTGTCTAAACAAACAGATTTCTTAAGGAGGTACAAAATGGTAAGAAGACTTGTGTTTCTACTTGGTTTGGTAATGGTGGTGGGCTTCGGCTCAGCCGATGCACAATGGACATTCACCAAGGTATTTCCCGACAACAGCTTTAACCCAACTCCCATCAGCGGAAGCGGCATAAACAATTGCATCACCGTTGATCCGATGGGTAGAATCTGGATGGCATCGTACAGGTATGCTGACAGCCTAATGCGAAGTGATGGGACCAAAATTCCGGTGGAGAGAATCTATTGTTATAACCCGGACGGTTCGCAGGCATCTTTCTCGCCCATGTCGGTTCTACAGAGTAAGGATGGAACCATAAAGGATACGCTCAGCGCCGTTACCATGAGTGGTTCCTACACATATGGGATGACAACCGGTCCAGATGGGAATATATTCTTTGCTGGGACCAGTTACTGGCTCTACGAGATAGATTATCATGACGGGACAGAAATAGCAAAAATCAAGAATCCAATCCCGGGTTATGCAAGCTCGATAACTACTCCGATGCTGGACGCAGCAGGAGATGTCTTCCTAACCTCAGTGTCACCGACGTATACTGTCGGCCCGATAGCCCTTGCGTCTGACTTCTCTTCAGTTATCACTTCGGTTGACACGAGTATGTGGGGTTTTTATAGCCGGAACGTATCGGTTACTTCGGACGGGAACGATGTCTTTGTTCACCACATTGCGCAGGGAACATTCCATTACCATTCAGGCAGTGGTTCCCTCGGACCGTATGCTCTCGCCGACACCGTATTCGACAGTCTGGTTGTTGAGAGTTCAGCATGGCAGCCTGGAACCGGACGGTTGTGGGTAAGCTCGGGCAACGTCACCAGCGGAATGCCTGGTGCGCCCTACAGTGGATACGCCTGGTACGGGTTCGACATGACCAATCCATCCCACCCCGTGTTGAAGGACAGCCTTCTTTGGTATGGAGCCACCGGTCTTTCCGGTGACAGCATTAAGAACGATCCGAGGCCGAGAGGTATCGCGTTTAGCGTAACTGGCGACACCGCTTACGTTGCGGCTTTCAACGTTAGCGGACCCGGAGCGGTTGAGATGTTCACTGGGCCGGCAACCGCGGTGAACGAGCCGCCTCATGGTCCTTCCTCGTATTCTCTGTCGCAGAACTATCCAAACCCGTTCAACCCCTCGACAAAGATCGATTTCACTCTCAAGTCGAACACGAAAGTGACTTTGAAAGTGTATGATATTCTCGGAAGAGAAGTGACAACACTCGTTAATGGCAGACTTACGGCCGGAGAACATTCCGCGACGTTCAATGCCAGCAATCTTGCATCCGGAGTCTACATCTATTCGCTTGTGACGTCGGACGGCTTCAAGATCACGAAGAAAATGATCCTGATGAAGTAAGATTCTCTTCGTGTTTCCCCAATCCCCTTCTCGAATTTTTTCGAGAAGGGGAGTTCCGGGGCTGAGTGTTTGATTTATGTCTGCCTGACGAAGGGGACTATGGGGGGCAGGCATGTTGTACGTAATAGTGTGGGACAGAAGATCGAGTAGTGTTTACAGGTCTTTTGAAGTTCTACAGTAACAATAAAGATCCTGCCTAACGCAATCTCAACCTAAGGTCGCCGCATTCTAATTGAAAGGATGTTAACCATGAGAGAGTTCCTATCTTAGCTTCAAAGATATTCTCCGGGTTCACTCGAGAAATTAGTTGATGACATCAGCACGGAGAGCAAGAGATGAGATACTTTTTACTCCTTCTGGTATTTGTTCAATCAGCACTCGTGAGCGTTTCGTGCGCGCAGCTTGCGTCACTGCCGAAACGGGAAATGCGCGCCGCGTGGATCGCTACCGTAACGGATATCGACTGGCCTTCACAACCCGGCTTGCCGCCCTTCCAACAGCAGGTAGAACTGACATCCATCCTCGACCAGTTGAAGTCCATGGGAATCAATGCGGTGTTTTTTCAAATACGATCGGAATGCGATGCCATGTACGCGTCGAATATCGAACCGTGGTCATACTGGCTCACGGGAAAACAGGGAATGGCTCCCAGTCCGTTTTATGATCCGCTCCAGTTCGCCGTACAGGAGGCGCATAAACGTGGAATGGAATTGCACGCGTGGTTCAACCCCTACAGGGCTCTCCGTGATACGACTCAATCATATGATTCACCCGCGCCCAATCACGTGACGGTAGAACATCCCGACTGGATCCTCCTCTCCGGACCGACGAAGTATCTCAACCCCGGACTTCCTCAAGTGAGAGATTACATTACATCCGTTTTCATGGATGTCGCCAGAAGGTACGGAGTCGACGGGATTCATATGGACGATTACTTTTATCCGTATCCTCCCACGCAGATAACGTACCAGGATACTGCAACGTTCAGGATATACAAACGCGGATTCACCGACATCAATTCCTGGCGGCGTGACAATATCAATCTGCTCGTCAAAGAAATTCATGACAGCTTGAAGACATTTAATCCGCAAATTAAATGGGGGATTTCACCGTTCGGTATCTGGAAGGACGGCGTGCCGACCGGAACCACCGGACTCGACCAGTACAGTACAATCTACTCTGATCCGATGGCGTGGCTGGATTCGAAAACCGTCGATTATATTGTACCGCAACTCTACTGGCCGAATGGTGGCGGACAGGATTACGCCAAGCTCATGCCGTGGTGGGCGGATTCAACCGCTTCGAATGGAAGACAGCTTTACATCGGGCAGGGTGCTTACCGCATCCCGAATTGGACCGCCGGCGAAATGGAGAGACAGATTACTCAAAACAGAACGAATGGAAAAGTGGCAGGAAGCATTTTCTTCAGCTCCAGCAGTCTTACTGACAACCTCGGGGATATTATCGATTCGCTGTCTAAGGTCTACTACCGATTCCCTTCACTGGTGCCGCAAATGGCGTGGAAAGACACCACGCCTCCGAACTCTCCCTCGAATTTGACTTACTCGCAAGTTACCGGAATGCCGGCACTCTTAAACTGGAACACTCCTTCTCAGACTGCTGGTGGAGACACGGCGGCAAGATATGTACTCTACAAGTTCCCCAACTCCGGGGCGGCGTCCTCCGATTTTGACAACTCGTCCAACATCATCCTTGTGACGGGTGCAACATCTGCGAATCCTCCTCTGCCCGCCGGAACCGGACCTATCTACTACTCCGTTACCGCTGTCGACGAAAACAACGATGAAAGCTCGCCCACTTCAATTTTGCGGATCGATGCTCCAACTGCTCCCCTCCTCGCTCAACCGGCCGGCGGATTTAACTACGCGAGAGACACGACCCGGTTGATCTGGAACTCTCCAGGGGTTGTGGCATCTTATAATGTTCAGGTCTCGTCCGATCCCTCCTTCTCAAGCGGTATCGCTGTAAACAGTTCTGTTCCAGGCGATACGAGCATGGCGGTCACGGGACTCAAAGGACTTCAGAAATACTACTGGCACGTGAACGCCGCGAATGCCGGTGGGACAGGTGCATATTCGACTTCTCGGGATTTTACAACGGCGTTTCCCCTCGTCCCTGTGCTAGCTTCGCCGGCGCCGGCGTCTGTTGATGTCTCTCTTGTCCCCATGTTTACCTGGAACAGAGCAGACAGCGCAAAGAATTATCGCTTTCAGCTTACGAAGGGAGCTCTCTTCGTTCCGCCGCTTGTAATCGACACAACAATCGCAGATACTGTTTATACTGACACGGACTCGCTTAAACCTGTGACTATATATGCATGGAGAGTCAGCGCAGGAAACAATTACGGGTTCAGCAATTTCAGCAGCTCAATCAATTTCCGTACAACCAACATGACGCTGGTCGCCGGTGCCCGGACAATGCCGACGCAGTTTGTACTTTACCAGAACTATCCCAATCCGTTTAATCCGGCCACGACAATCTCTTTTGCGATTCCCCAGAGCGAGCGTGTTTCACTCACAGTCTACGACATACTCGGAAGAACAGTCGGAATACTCATGAATCGCCAGCTTCAGCCCGGTACGTACAACGCTACATTCGACGGAAGATTTCTTCCCAGCGGCGTGTATATCTGCAGGCTCGTCGCCGGTCAGAACGTAGCTTATATCAAACTCCTCCTGCTTAAATGATTTATTGGGATCAGGATATCGAATGAACATGGTGCCGGAGTATCTGATCCGGGAAGATCAACCTATGAGGCAATTGAAATGAAACGAGGAATGAGTTACGGCGTGATCGTCGGCGCACTTCTGATTCTGTCCGGAAGTCGGATCGAAGCGCAGAATAATCAGTTGGACAACCGACAGCACAATAAATATGTGAGTCCGGCGGGACATTTCAGTTTGCAGTACGAGGGGACTCTGGATGAGCATAACGGGAACGAATGTGCGATCAGACTTCCGTCTTCATCGAAAGGTGATATCGACCGGGCGTACGTTCGCGTTTTTGTCGGGCAACGGCCGTTCGTTTATCTTCCCGGGACTTACGGCGGCAGTTATTACTTCGACAACAAAAGCGGCGACAGGATGATGTCCAACCGCGTCGCCGGAGACTCGCTGATCGTTAATGGCTTGAAGTTCGCCCGCGACTATTGGGCTGTTTACGCGGGACACGGAGAATGGGAGACCGTTATCAACTGCTATGCGTACGATGATGGTCAATGCTATGTCGTTTCGCTTGAGCACGATTCGAGAATCGGTATGCCGGGTGAAATCGTTAACGGCATCAAAATTACCAGGGATCAACTGAGGAATAAGTTGGTGAATGAAATGCGCGACACTACATCTATGTATGTGAAAAGTTTTAGCGGGATTCTCGGCTCGTTTTCAGTTTCGAAATGACTCTTCAAGAAATCGGGGAGAGTTTGAAATGAAATACATAAGCACCTTCTGTCTTTTACTCACGGTGATTACAGTCATGAGTTCCCCTTCGGCTGCCACGATACCGACTACTGCTAAGGGGATGTGGATATGGCAGATCTGGAATGCCGAGGGCGGGAATCTGGACGCGATCATCTCGAGACTGAAAGCGACGGGAGTAACCTGGGTTGCGGTCAAACTCGGCGACAGCAATAGCGAGTGGAATACTCCCGGACATTCGTTTTACACCTGGGTGACCGGCTACAACGGATTGGACAGTGTTATCGCCCGCTTCCATAGAAATGGAATTAAGTTCTTCGGCTGGCAGTACGTTTATGGCGCGCCTCAATACAGCGGAAGTGAACCAACCGAAGCTGACGTCTCCAACGATATACTCGACGTTAACGGGATGGACGGCTTCATCATAGATGCTGAAGTGGAATTCGAAGCGTCCGGCATGGATGCGGTAGCTGCAAATTACGTAGACAGCATACGCGCAGTTCACCCCCACAGTTTCGTGGCGCTGACTTCGTTCGCAAGAGTGAGCAGTCATCCAATCCCCTGGACGACTTTCCTGAAGAGCTGCGATGTGAATATGCCACAAGCTTATTGGGCGTTAAGACCTGAATCACCTTCGCAGGAATTCACCACAATGCGAAATGAGTTTGAATCGTGGGAACAAATCTGGATAAATGGCGGATACCCTGCGTCGATTAAACCGATTGTTCCGATCGGCTGCGAATACGGTGAGGGGGACGGTTACAACGAACAGTTCGGTGATATTTCGCAATTCAGCAGCTTGTCGCAGAATGCGGGCTACGTCGGAATGAGCTTGTGGGAATATACCGAAATGGATACGATGAACTGGAGAGATTACGCGTCCAGTTGGGCGAGCAATCCGCCGGTTGTTCCGGAGGTCGCAGGCGCCTCACCACCGGGAGGTCCGAACATTCCGGCGTATGACACAGTGATGATAAACTTCAATACACCAATGGACGCCGGGAGCGTGAACGGGGCATTCAGTATAACTCCTCCCGTGAGCGGGACTCTGACTTTCAATCCGGACTTCAACCGCTGGATCTTTGTTCCCGACACCCTCCTCCAGTGGTCGACTGAATATACCGTTGCCATTGATACCTCTGCGGAATCGCTCCTCGGTGCTCATTTATCTTCAAGGTATACGCTTACATTTACAACCGTGCCCCGTGATACATCCCCTGCAGTCCTTCTCGCGATTTCTCCCGGGAATGACGGCCTGTCTTCCTCGCATACTTACTTCGAATTCATATTGAATAAACCGGTCAGCTACAATTCTTTTGTGCAACATCTCTCATTCGTCGATTCAACCGGCAAAAAGATTTCGCTTGCCAGGGACATGTTCCAGTTGACCCGCAACAATTTGTCGCTTATTGCATTTCGATCAGCTTCGACTCTCACTCCGGGGATGAAATACACCGCCTCCGTCTCACCCGGAGTGGCTGATTATTATGGCAACCTCACCAGGAATACGTACTCGACTACTTTCACAATCGAAACCGGCGAGGCATCGGGCGGTTCGGTCCTCGACGGATTTGAATCGACGACAAACGCCTGGGCTCTCGCAGCGATCGGTCATGGCACGGTCGGAACAGACACTCTGTCCACGGCATTCACAATCGAGTCTTCCAAAAAATATGACGGCAGTTACGGCGGAAGCTTGCAGTACACATTCGATACGACGAATGCAAACGCGATTTGTGAAGTGGAGAACACCCAGAGATCCGACATATCCGGTTCATCTTCATTTGGAATGTGGGTTTTCGGCGACAACAGCGGGAACGAGCTCGATTTCATATTCGGATCTTCGCAGGAGAAGAATGTCAGCATCGACACAATCGAGTGGTACGGCTGGAAGTATATCGGAATGTGGCTGGACAAGTCGGACACCTCCACGAGCACGTTCAGAGGATTTGCGATCAGGCACCTACAATCGGCTCTACTCCCGGCAGGAACTGTGTATGTCGACGATATACAGAGTGGCGGCAAAATAACTGATGCACAGGGAAAGGTGCCGCAGCCTGTATCTTTCGCGCTGTTCCAGAATTATCCGAATCCATTTAATCCGTTGACTATTATCAGTTATCGCCTTTCGGTCGTCAGCGACGTGACACTGAATATATATGATGTGCTTGGAAGAGAAGTCGCTGCATTAGTTCATGAGAGACAGAATGCCGGGATCCACACCGCAACCTTTGATGCGACGAGACTGCCGAGTGGAGTCTATTTTTACAGGCTCAGTGCGGCATCGTTCACAGCGACAATGAAGATGATCGTCTTAAAGTAATTGCTCGCCGTTCCGACTTCTTGAAGAGTGTGATTGCGAAGTACGGCAATGGAAAGGAGCCGGTTTCTGATTAATTTTGATCACAGAAGTCACGATATTGAATTTGAATTGAGTGATGCAAAAAGTCTACTCTACAGGTAATCGGCGGTCTTCACTGAGGGCGCAAAGAATAGTCGTTGTTCTTTGCGGCGTGATTATGATTTGTGCGGGACGGTCGGACGGTTCCGAGTGGCATGCTCATCATGCGGTCGACACTCCGCACGGAATAGTTTTCACGAATGAGACTGCAACTGTTTTATGTCTTGCGCGGACCTCAGGCAAAGGTGTGGAGAATACGGAAGAGTTGTTTTCCGGTCCCGGTTGCGGGATGTACTTTACTGTTTCACCTGACGGTTCGAAAATCGGGTTCAAAGAAATCTTTCCCGACGGAACGCAAGCTCCCGCATTGCTGGACATCGCGACAAAGAAGGTCACACTTCTCCATCCTCCTGCCCCACTTGCCGGACAGGTCGCTTTTTCCACGAACGGAATTATCGCTTACTCAATAGACGATGAGGCAATCATCCGGTATGGATCGTCGACGAAGAAAATTCCGATCGGGTTTTATACGAACATTGTAGCGATTTCTTCTGACGGCGGGACCATCGCGTATCCCGACGGCAACGGTACTGTATTCACCACTGACGTCGCATCGGGTACGGGCCGAAAGATTTCAAGTAAAGGTTGCGTGATGCCGATATGGTCTCCTTCCGGTAAACGATTGTGCTATTCAAGCCTGGACGGTAAGATCTTCGTGTATGACGATAGCACCGTCGAGACCTATGCTCTCGGGAATGGCTCGGATCCCGCATGGACGGAGGATGGCAAATCACTCATCGTTGTCAGGAAGACGATCAAAGGTGACTCTCTTCTAAATTCCGATCTCTACCTTATTTCATACGACGGTAAGCAGATCGGCAGGCTCACAGAAACGGAAACAGTTCTTGAAGCGGAACCGAGCATCGGAACGGGTGGCAAAATCCTCTTCGCCGCGTATAATAACGATTCACTTTACTCTGCCTCATATGACAGGACTTTGAAGATTAATAGTTCAATCGAGATCAAGTCCCAAAATATTTCTGTGGGAGATCTGTCGCAGAAGACCACAGAAGGATCCGGATTGAATCTTCCTCGGTCGGTCTCTTCGGATTCGGCATTTTTCGAAGTGCCATACACGAATCAGGTCTGGGACACGCCGTACGGATTCGGTAACCTCGGCAGCAGCGCGTGCGGGCCGACATCGGCAATCATGGTAATCGCCTATTACGGCTTGCTACCCGTGTGGAATTGTCAGCTCGCCGTCCCGACGAGGCACGTGAGCCCTTACGGGAATTATGTTTTGGAATCTTACCATTTCCACGGCGTTTATTTTTCAGGCGGCGGATATGGGTACATGTGGAACTCGAGCGACCCGTACCATATGATGGCAAGCTATTACAAATATCATGGCCTCAATGCTTCTGAGCTCGATGCGCCCTCGCTCGACACTGTCATTAGTGAAATAAACTCCGGCCATCCATATACGCTGTGCAACGGGTTGACGACGGCAGGACACATAATCGTGATCAACGGCATCGGGATCAAACCGGGCACACTGGTAGTCAACGATCCGTACGGGAATAAGAACTCCGGATCATATCCCACCCCTAACGGCAAGGATGTAGCGTACGACTGGCCCGGCTACAACAACGGGAATCAGAATTTGAACAACGCGTATTGGGGCGTATCCGTCCGCTATTCTCCCATCGACAGGAGTGATTCGATCGTGGACGATCTCCAGTTCAACGACGGATTCACTCTCAACAACTCAAAACCGGCATCGATGTCAATGTGGTTCGATAAGAGTGCGGGGTTCGATGGCCACGAATGGTATACGAACACTCGTGCCTCGGACACGTGCACCGCAGTCTGGCGGCCGACTCTGCCTCAGGCGGGGAACTACCAGGTGTCCGCATACATTTTATTCAGCACTTCAACGGCAGCTCGCTATAAGGTTCATTATCGCGGCGACTCGTCGACTGTCGTAATTGATCAGGGCAAAGTCAGCAGCTCGTGGGCGACCATCGGCACTTTCGCATTCGAGAAGGGCGACAGCGGCTACGTCGAACTGGGCGACGGAAGCGACAGCGTAGGACAGATGCTGGTTTTCGATGCGATGAAGTGGACATATCTTTCACCGGCGCTTGCACGAGACAACGGCTCAGGGATTCCCGTCACCACCGAACTGGAACAGAATTATCCAAATCCGTTTAATCCAACTACGGTGATCAGCTATCGGCTTTCATCTTTTTCTAAGGTCAGACTTAATATTTATGATGTGCTTGGAAGAGAAGTCGTTACGCTTGTCGATGGCGAGCAGGCAAGCGGACTTCACTCTGTAACATTCGACGCATCGCGTTTCGCGAGCGGAGTGTATTTCTGCACATTGACCGCAGGACAGGTTGTCCAAACTAAAAAACTTGTCCTGATGAAATAAACTTGTCTCCGGACTAAACACAGGAACAACATGATCAGATACTTTCGGTTCGTATTTTTCGTAGCGGCATTTGTGTCGTTGACTCCGTTTCGTGTTTGTATTTCGCAGACAAAAACGTACAATGATGCTCTGCGCCTGGAAGACGAAGGAAAATTCGCGGAAGCGACGTCGATGTTGTCGGGCTTGATAGGCGAAACTTCGGTCTCTCCCGCCGACAGCGAGAAGATTCTCTATGAAATTGAAAGAATGAGACGGATTCGGATCGATTATTCGCTCACGGCAGATGAGCTGTACTCCCAACTTGAACGGACGGTCAGGGACATCACGAGACCGGAATTTGACGGCTGGATCCGGGATGGAAAGTTCGACGCGAGGATCATTAACGACACACTTCGATTCGTGGGAACGAGCAGAAGCAACCTGTTTTTCCGGAATCCTGAAATTGCCGATCGCAGGCTCCCGCTCCCGGACCAGCGTGCTTTCCACACGGCGCTACTGCGTGACTGCATTTCAATTGAAAAGGCCGCGGACAGTTTGGGCACACCGTATGTTCTCCCTAAGGACTTCAACGTCACCATGAACCTGACTGCTGATTCTGGAGCAGCGGTCCCCGGTGAAATCATCAGAGCCTGGCTGCCGATTCCCCGGGAATTTCCTTTCCAGGTGAACTATAGACTGGCCTCATGTTCGTCCAGACCGCTCAACATTTCGTCGCCCGGGAGCACCATACGTTCACTTTACATGGAACAACCGGCTGACTCCACCGGCGGATCGGATTTCAAAATTAGTTACAAATATAGAACACTCGGCGTCCACTTTAATCTCGACAGGAATAAGATTCTTCCATACGACACAACCGATAGTGTGTTTAAGAAATTCACGAGCAAAAGTCCGAATATAATTTTTACTGACAAAATAAAGAGACTCTCGACGGAAATTATCGGCAATGAAACAAATCCCCTCATGAAGGCAAGAAAAATCTATGATTGGGTTTCCGGAAATATCAAATACAGTTTTGCGAGAGAATATTCTACCATCAGCAACATAAGCGATTATTGTCTTACAAAAGAGTATGGCGACTGCGGCCAGGAGGCGATGCTGTTCATCACCCTGTGCAGGTACAACGGCATCCCCGCTCGCTGGCAGTCGGGATGGTTTACTTTTCCGAACGCGAAGGACATCCATGACTGGACCGAGATCTATCTCCCTCCATACGGGTGGGTGCCGGTGGATCCGTATATGGGAATCGCAGCGACGCGATACATGAACGACCTGACAGAAAAGGAAAGAGAAACGATCCGCGATTTTTATTTCGGCGGCCTCGATCAATATCGAATGTCCGCAAATTCTGACAATAACCAGTCTCTTTCTCCCGTTAAAAAATTCTTCAGATCCGATAATGTCGATTTTCAGAGGGGTGAACTGGAGTCAAAGACAGGAAACATATACTTTAATAAATCTGATTACGATCTTTCTGTCGAAGAGGTGACATTGAGATGAGATGGATGTTTATTCCTGTAGTGCTTTTATTTTCGTTGGATGTCTTTGGACAAAAAACCGAGGAACTCGAAAAATACTTTCAATCTGCGTCGGGTGAATTCAATGTCCCGCAACCCATTCTGGAGGGGATGGCCTACATCCAAACAAGGTGGACGCAGATTTCTTACACTCCGCAGGAGCTTGCGAATCGTCCTTCAGAGGCGCAGCCGCCTTCATTCGGCGTGATGGGGCTCCGCGACGACAATTGGTTCGGTCATTCGCTCGACAGCGCCGCCAGGCTCGTCGCACTTTCTCCTGACACGCTTAAGAGTAGTGCTTACGAGAATGTCAGGGGTGCCGCCGCACTTCTTGCGGAATACCGTGATGAGGCAAACGAAACCACGAAAACTGTCGGAGAGGATCTTTCATCATGGTCGTCAGTCATCGCCCGCTTCAGTGGGATTCCGCAAGAGGATATCGCGGCAGAATTTGCTTACCATACTTTGCAATATCTGCAGAAGGGTGTGAACGAAAGCGGGATCTATATACCTCCTCAAAAAGTTGACCTGACGAATTTCCCGGCTTCAGTTAAAGCGAAGGGCATGTGGATGAATCAAAAGTCTACGAGGGCCGAACAACCGGAGTCGATCAAAAGCGGAGGTGCAGACTATCCTGGTGCTTACTGGAATCCGAGTCAGAATTACGGCTCGAGGGCGGGTGCGCCGATTGTGTTCGTGATAATCCATGATACCGAAGGATCGTTCGACGCGAGCGTTTCGTGGCTGCTTAATCCGGCAGCACAGGCAAGTTCACATTATATTATCAGAAGCTCGGACGGCTACATCGAGCAGCTTGTACACGAAAGCGATGAGGCGTGGGGAGTCCGATGCTGGAACCCGATCACGATTAGTATTGAACATGAAGGTTATGTGAGCAACCCGTCTTATTTTACGGAAGTAATGTACGAGTCATCCGCTCATCTTACTCAATACCTTTGCGCCAAGTACGCCATTGCCGAAGACTCACTTCATATATTCGGACATGACGCATGGACTTATTCGTGGTTCAACCTGATACCGTTCTCCCAGTACACCCAATACGTGGGCTCGAGTTATGCGACCTGTAATGATCATACCGATCCCGGCCAATATTGGAACTGGCACCACTACTTCGATCTCATCCGATCTTACGATACCACGAAACCATCTGTGGTATCTTCGACTCCAACCGAAGGCGACACTGCTGTCCCCGCTTTCGCGAATCTTAACGTAACATTCAGTAATCCTATGGATCCTGCAACGACCTTATCTGCATTCAGCATCACGCCTTCCGTGGACGGTCAATCCTCACTCAGCTTAAATGGGACGCAGCTGACATTTACACATCCCGATTCACTTTTGAGATGGTCCACGACATATACCATCACAGTTGATACGTCGGCGAAAGGATCGAACGGACGACACATCGCGGCGCCTTACGTCGCGCAGTTCACAACCGTTCCGATTGATACCACTGGCCCAACCCTGCTTGTCGCATCTCCGCAAAGTGGCGGCATCTCAGCGCTGAAATCGTTCTTCGAGTTCATCCTGAACGAACCTGTCCAATATAACTCCCTCCCCGCGCGCATCGCGTTGGTAGACTCGAACGGAAATAAAGTGTCATTCACGAAAGACTTTTTCCAGATAACCGCAAATAACCTTTCTCTTATGGCACTGCGTTGTGCTTCAAGTCTTACACCCGGTATGAAGTATACCGCGTCTCTTTCGCCCGGAATCGCTGATTACTACGGGAACCTGAGCAAGAGTACTTATGCGATCACATTCATCGCAGACACTTCCGGACCTTCGGGCGGTTCGGTAATGGACGGCCTTGAATCATCAACAGGGCAGTGGCTGCAGCCGACTTCAAGCTCTCTGACCTTCGGGATCGACACAAGCGCAAGTTCGTTCGCACTTTCATTTAGATATTATGACGGCGGCTCCTCCGGCTTATTAACGTACCGGTTTGATTCTTTGCATGCCGAATGTGCAGTAGAAAATTTGCAGGGGTTCGATATCAGCGGCTCATACTCGGTCGGGATGTGGATTTTCGGAGATAACAGCCGCAACGAACTCGATTACATTTTCGGCTCTTCCACCCGGAAACTCGTCGCCGTCGACACGATCGACTGGTACGGATGGAAATACATCGGCATGTGGCGGGATAACGCCGATGCCTCGACCGCCTTGTTGAGAGGCCTTGCAGTCAGACGCCTTCCCTCGGCGCTGCTCGCCGGCGGGACATTGTATATCGACGACGTACAACAGAACGGAAGAGTAACGGGAATACATGATGGTCCATCCGTACAGCCGGCATCATTCGAGCTTTACCAGAATTATCCAAACCCCTTCAATCCGACAACAGTCATCGGCTATCGGCTGTCAGCTAACAGCTATGTGACACTGAAGGTTTACGATGTGCTCGGGAGAGAGATCGGGGCGCTCGTTGATGGAAGACAGAATGCCGGTTATCACTCCGTCGTATTTGACGCCGGCAATTTACCGAGTGGTGTCTACTTCTATCGAATCGTCACCGATAACTCTAGGAGCATCAGAAAGATGCTCATGGTGAAATGACAGGATGAGATTAACTTGAAGACGTACATGAAGTATAATGATCATTCTCGATTCTGCAGCAGGAGGTAAAGACGCAAACACGAAGTGATGACGGAGGCAATATTAAGATCGAGACCCGTTCATTAAGATGACAGCTGACAAATTCTACGTGGGCATCGATGGCGGAGCGACGAAAGTAAAGGCAGTCGCGATAGACTCTGAGAAAAATGTGGTGGCCGAGGTGACCGGGGGAGCGGCAAACTTTCAGATCATTGGTGCCGACGCTGCGGTGACCAATATTCATTTTGTCGTCGAGTCGATCACGAAGAGATTGAAATCCGATTTTTCAAATGTTGCTGCGATTTGCATGGGTCTCGCCGGTGCCGGTAGAAAAGATGATTCTGAAAAGATCCGCGCGCATTATGTCGGCCTGCTGCGTAAGAAGCAGCTTCCAGTCCCGAAAGTGTTCGTTGAAAGTGACGCCATGGCCGCTCTTGAGGGCGCATTTGGCGGCAAACCCGGTATGATCCTGATAAGCGGGACAGGCTCCATTCTATTCGCGAAGGAGAAAGATGACGTGTTGCACCGTGTCGGCGGGTGGGGAAGATTCATAGGAGACGAAGGAAGCGGGTATTCGCTGGGACGGGGCGCCCTCACAGCGGTCGTCAGGGAACTCGATGGGCGGGGAGATAAGACCATGATGACCGATCTCCTGAGATCCAGATTTAAAATCGATGGAGCACAGACTCTTATCACGGAGTTGTACCAGAACAATCTTGACGTCGCATCGGTGGCTCCAATCGTGATCGAAGCCGCAGCCAATGGAGACGCCGCTGCGATAGAAGTGATTGACTGGAATGTCAAAGAATTGATTCAGCATGTCGACGCAATGCTCGCAAAGCTCAAGAAGGTGTTGCCTCTTGCGCTCATCGGGGGAGTTCTCTCCTCCGACAATTCGTTTTCCCGCACTTTCAGGAAACAGATGGCCGATAAGTTCCCCGACGTGAGAATTCAGGAACCGGAATTTTCGCCTGCGGTAGGCGCGGCTTTGATTGCTTACAGACTCGGAGGTCCATTAAGATGAAGTCGTACCTTTTATTATCCGCTCTTCTTGTCATTTCGTGTTCCGCCGAAAAGTATCAGACCACCGGACTCCTCCCTTCACAAACACCCGGAGGGTCATCCGCCGACTCGGATGGCCCCATATTGAAGGAGACAAACACGCCTAACTATGTCTGGAAAACGGATTCGGCGTGGGTGGAGAGCACGTTGCGGTCCCTCACTCTTCGTGAAAAGGTCGCGCAGATGATAGTTCCTTATTCCACCACACGATATTTCAGTGATGACGACCCGGATTATCTTGATCTGGTTCACGAGGTTCGGGACGACAAGGTCGGCGGCATCGTTGTGTCTGTCGGCAATGTTTATGAGCAAGCGGTTCTTCTTAATAAGCTTCAGAGACTTTCACACATTCCGCTGTTGATCTCTTCAGACTACGAGAATGGATTGGGAATGCGTCTGCAGGGCGGAATATCGTTTCCGAGTAACATGGCGCTCGGCGCGACCCGCGATTCGGTACTCGTCTATCGAATCGGCCGCATTGTAGGTGAAGAGGCGAGAGCAGTAGGAGTGGGTCAGAACTATGCGCCGGTATCGGACGTCAACGACAACCCGGAAAACCCGATCATAAATGTCCGGTCGTTCGGCGAAAACCCGGAACTTGTGAGGAAGCTTGCTACGGCGTTCGTGGAAGGAAGTCAAAGCGGGGGCGTAATAGCGACCGCTAAACATTTTCCCGGCCACGGCGACACTCAGGTCGATTCTCATTCAGATCTCCCCGTGATACCATTCGGCTACGACAAACTTGATACGCTCGAGCTGGTCCCGTTCGTCGGAGACATTGCTGCCGGAATAAAATCTATTATGATAGCTCACATCGCGTTCACAAAAATAGATACGGCTGGAAACATCCCTGCGACCCTATCAGGAAATATCGTTACCGATTTGCTGAGGGATTCGCTCGACTTCAAAGGCCTCGTCGTGACCGACGCGATGACGATGAGGGGAGTGACGAAGGAATTCTCCGAGGCGGACGCTGCTATCCGCGCCGTGAAAGCAGGGGCGAACATCATACTGATGCCGCCCGACAATGAACTGGCAATCGAAGCGGTCGTGAAAGCGGTAGGACGCGGGGAGGTAACCGTGGCCATGATCGACAACTCTGTCAGGAAGATCCTCACCCTAAAATCGGAACTCGGTCTGAATAGGAACAGGTTCATCGACCTGAACGACATTTCAAAAGTCGTCGGGACTGAGGACCATCAACTTCTTGCGGAATACGCTGCCCGGCGCTCCGTAACAATTGTCAAGAACGACAGCAACATCCTTCCTCTCCAATATCACCAGCCTCAAAGGATCCTTTGCCTCGTTATCGCCGACAACGGAGATCCGACAGTGGCGAACCAGTTCAGGAAAGAGATCCGTGACAGATGCGATAATGTCGATTTCGTCCAGATCGATCCTACGTCGAACTCACTCGATTACCAAAACGATCTTGCGATGGTTGCTAACCACGATCTCGTGATTGTCCCGGCGTACGTACGCTGGCGGTCCGGCACGGGGAAAATAGATTTCTCCGCTCCTACGCAGGACTTCCTTGACAAACTTACGCAAGCCGGTAAGCCTACGGTCATGATCGCGTTCGGCAATCCGTATCTCCTTCGCAGCGTCCCGCGGGTGTCGGCATACGTGTGCGCTTACGGCGACATGAGAGTGTCTGTAGAGGCCGCGGTTGAAGCGATCTTCGGAGAAACGAACGTGGGCGGAAAACTTCCTGTCACCATACCAGGAGCGGCAAAGTATGGCGACGGGATCGATATCCCCCAGACAAGTCTGCGCTTTGCTGAACCGCAGGTAGCGGGATTCGATCCTGCCAGGCTCGGGAGACTCGACTCGATCGTGAACTTTTGGATCGCCGACAGCGCTTTCCCGTGCGCCCAACTTCTCGTCGCAAAAAACGGAAAGGTTGTCTTCGACAAGGCATTCGGGACCTACGATTACTCACCACTCTCGCGAAAGATCGACCTCAGCACGATGTATGATCTCGCATCGTTGACAAAAGTCTGCGCGACTACGCTCGCCGCGATGAAGCTTTACGGCGAGGGAAAACTCGACCTTGAAGCGCCGGTCGTGAAGTATATCCCTCAATTCGGGCAGAACGGAAAGGACAAAATTACTATCCGCAATCTTATGGTACACAACAGCGGACTCCCTCCCGATCCTCCGGGATACCTGTGGCGCACGTCCGCTATTTCTCCGGAGCAGCGTGATGGACTTCTGAAGCATCCGATGTGGCTGGTGATCCCGGATTCCTTCGGGACCAATTTCAATGCGGCACACGCAGCAATGTGGGATTCATTGTACGCGAGCCGGCTCGACTATCCTACCGGAACGAAGATGGTATACAGCGACATTAACTTCCTTATTCTCGGGAAGATCATCGAGGGGATAACGGGAATGTCGCTGGACAAATATGTCGAACAGAATTTCTACAAGCCCCTCGGGATGACTCACACGATGTTCACTCCACCGGCATGGCTCACTCAAACCTGCGCGCCGACCGAGTACGACTCGGCAGCCGGTTGTCTGCTCCAGGGCGTTGTGCATGATGAAAATTCGCGCTCACTAGGCGGAGCCGTCGGTCACGCCGGATTGTTCTCCACTGCCGGCGACCTGGCGGTCTACATTCAGATGCTTCTCAACCGTGGCATATATGACGGGCGACAATACCTGCAGGATTCGGTCATTGCCCTCTTTACGAGGAAGCAATCGGATCTAAGTACGAGAGGTCTGGGTTGGGACACGAAAGCGCCACGCCCGAGATATTCGAGCGCGGGACATTACTTCTCTCCGAACTCATTCGGCCATACAGGATTCACCGGGACTTCCATCTGGGTCGATCCGGAAAGGAACCTCTTTGTCGTCCTTCTCACCAACCGCGTCTGTCCTACTCGTGAGAATCACAAGTTGGACGAAGCGAGACCGTCGATTCACGATGCGGTGATCGAGGCGCTCAACGAGACCAAATGAGAATTGACTGGGTGATTTGAAGCGGCAGGGTCCGCTCTCTCGTTCAATGTCTCTCTGAGGTATTCGGGTGCCAGATTTTTCGGAAAAGCCCGCGAGAGATCTTGATCCAGCCGGAACGGCCGACTGCCTCGCGAAATTAGTACCAGCCGACGCTGTTATGCCGTCGTGGCATGCTTGAGTTTCTTCAGGAAGATAAGGACGAGTGAGGCGGAAATTAGCGCGGCAAAAACGAGTATCAGGAAGAACTGCCATAGCTGAAGTCTGACATAGAACCGTCCGACATACCCGGCTAAGTAACTTCCAACTGCCTGGCCCGCGAACCAGCCTCCCATCATCATCCCCTTCATCCGCGGCGGTGCCACCTTCGACACGAACGATATCCCCATCGGGCTCAGGAACAATTCTGCAAGAGTTATAACGAAGTAAGACGAGATGAGCCAGTACGGATTGACACGGGTAAACGTACTTGCGGCTGTCGCACCGGGCGCAGGTAGACCGATCGAAGCAAAAATCATGATTGTAAATGAAACGGCAGTAATGAACATCCCCAGCCCGATCTTTCCCGGCGATGAAGGTTCGATCCTTTTCCGGTTAAGCCAGCCGAAGAATCCGATGATCATCGGCGTCAGGAAAATTATGAACATCGGATTGAAAGACTGATAGCTTTCGGGCGAAATCGGATTAAGGGGCTGAAATGTCACACACTTCATTACTATTACTCCGGCTGCAGCGACTGCCACGCACAAACCAATCAGGCGCGAACGGACCGACTCGGTTTTTCTCACCGCGAGCGTAACGCACAGGATCAGTCCGAGGATTGAAACGAGCGTTACCGGGTCGAATAATAGATAGGTCAGCCGATCGACTTTATCCGCTGTATAATTCTTCGCGAACAAAGTCAATGTGAATCCGTTTTGGTAATAAGCCATCCAGAAGAATATGATGATGACGAAAGTAATCAGGAGAGCAGTAATACGTTCGCGCTCCTGAGATTTGGTCAGAGTTATCTCTTCCTTTGGTGCCGTGGAATCTTTGGTCCTGTAATCTGCCGCTCTGTAATGTTTTCTAAACGTAAGGAATATCGTGATGCTGATTGCCAGTCCGATTGCACAGACCCCGAAGGCTGCGTTGTACGCCTGCGCCAGCGGAACATGAAAATGCGTCAGCATGAACTTCTTCGTCGTCGCCGCCGCGATCGGTCCGAGAAATGCCCCCAGGTTTATTCCCATGTAAAAAATGTTGAACGCTGCGTCCTTCAGCGAACCGTTCGCATGAGAGTATAAATTGCCGACAAGGACGTATGTGTTCGGTTTGAACAATCCGTTCCCGATTGCGATTACGCAGAGAGCGGTGAAGAGAAGTGCAGGTTCTTTGGTCGGTATCGCCAGAAGCGCGTAGCCTACTCCCGACGTGCAAGCACCGACAAGAATCGTTCTTCCGTAGCCGAGCAGCCTGTCGCTTACCATTCCGCCGAAAAGGGGGAGGAAAAATGTGGCCGCGATAAAGAGACCGTAGATGTTTCCGACTGTCGCTGCGTCCCAGTGAAAGTTTTCCTGCAGGTACAAGACGAATATCGCGAGGACAGTGTAGAAACCGAACCGCTCCCACATCTCTGTGAAGAACAGGACGAATAAACCTTTTGGGTGACCCTTAAACATAGTTGAGTCCCGGATGAAATGATCTCAATTCTGATTTACATTTGTTGAAGGAAATTCACATGAATATAATCAGAAAAACTGTCAGACGCGCAGACATGAGGCATGCTAAAGTCAAATTGGCAATGAAAATATTTTTCCAGTGTGAACCATCGCAGCTTGTATTTCTGCGAATCCACGCATAGATTCTCAGTTGTGCATTGCTCGCTTAGTTTTTTCAGCATGCGAAGAAAGATCGGGTGAAATATGAAGTACTTCTTATTGCTTTTGTCTGCTGCTTTGACTCTTCACTCCTCTATATGCTCCGCCGCGATTCAGGGTTCGGCTGAGAGGCTTATAACGCTCTCGAAAGATTGGCAAATCCAATCCAGTGCAGCCGTTCACGAATCCGGTGACCAAATTTCAATCGCATCTTACGATCATAGAGACTGGTACAAAGCATCCGTCCCATCGACAGTCGTGGGGACACTCGTGGCTGACGGTGTGTTCAAGAACCCATTCCAGGGAAGAAACCTCGATAAGATCCCCGACTCTCTTTTCAGTAAGCCATGGTGGTACAGGACGGATTTTTCATTACCACCTAATTCAGTCGGTTACAGTCATGTCGTCCTGAAATTTCTTGGAATCAATTACCGCGCTGAAGTATGGGTGAACGGGAAGATGATCGCCGATAGCGGCTCCACGTTCGGCGGATTTAGACAATTTGAATTCGATATAACGGGAAACGTTGAATTCGGGAAGCTTAATGTTCTCGCGGTAAGAATCTTCAGGCAGGGACCAGGAGCTCTTACTTTGGGATTTGTAGACTGGAACCCGTTTCCGCCTGACCGCGATATGGGTCTCTGGCGCCCCGTCGAACTCCACATCACCGGCGATGTTGCTATCGAAAATCCGTTTGTCGCACCCGAAGTCGACACTACCACGCTAAAGGAAGCCGAGCTTACCGTCTCAGCAGAGTTGAAGAACATGTCGGACCATAACGTTACCGGCGTGCTGGAGGGCAAGATAGGAACGATTGCATTTTCACAAAAAGTGTCTTTGTCTTCTAACGAAAGGAAGATTGTCACATTTGCTCCCGCCGATTTCCGCCAACTTATAATCAAGAACCCAAAGCTGTGGTGGACACACGATTTCGGCAAACCTAACCTGTACGGAATTCATCTTGAGTATGAACTAGGGAGTGTAAGCAGTGACGTCTCCGATTTCAAATTCGGTATACGGCAGGTAAACGATTATATAAATTCAGCCGGCTTCCGTGGTTACAAGTTAAACGGGAAGAAGATTCTGCTTCGCGGCGGTGGATGGACAGACCATATATTTCTCAACCAGGACAAACGCAATCTCGAGGCTCAGATCGACTACGCCGTCAACATGCACCTGAATACAATCAGGATGGAAGGTTTCTGGGGAGAGAACGGCGACATATTTGATCTTTGCGACGAAAAAGGAATTCTCCTCATGGTCGGCGTAAGCTGTCAGTGGGAGTGGGAAAATATTTTCGGGAAACCAAATGATGATTTCGGATGCATCAAGTCGCCCGAAGACATGACGACTGCCGCGCAATCCTTTGAGGATGAAATAAAATGGCTCAGGAACCACCCAAGCATCTTTGTGTGGGCATATGGCAGCGATCTCATCCCGCGTCCGGAACTTGAAAGGAAATACCTGAAGGTGCTGAGCGAGTGCGACAACACGAGGCCTTCAGTCTCCTCGGCGGCTGAACATAAGAGCGAGGTGACGGGACCGAGTGCAGTCAAGATGAGAGGGCCCTACGATTATGTCCCGCCCGTCTACTGGTTTGCGGACACGGCGTATGGCGGCGCGTTCGGATTCAATACGGAAACAGGACCCGGTCCTGAGGTTCCCAGGACCGAATCGCTTAAGAAAATGCTTTCGCCCGATTCGCTCTGGCCCATCAACGGCGAATGGAAT
The DNA here is from genome assembly GCA_036567965.1 of Candidatus Kryptoniota bacterium. Taxonomy (NCBI): domain Bacteria; kingdom Pseudomonadati; phylum Candidatus Kryptoniota; species Candidatus Kryptoniota bacterium. The sequence continues at coordinate 17,051 of DATCTN010000025.1, read as the reverse complement.
TATCACACGTCCCGCGGAAGATTCCGCGACTTGCGTAGGTATAACGACGCGATTGATCATCGGCTCGGAACGCCCACGAGCCTCGTTGACTACGAAAGAAAAGCTCAATTCACAAATTATGAAGGCATGCGTGCGATGTTCGAGGCGTTCGCGGGCGCAAAATTCAAGTCGACCGGCTTGATACAGTGGATGTACAATGCCGCGTGGCCCAAGACGTGGTGGCAGCTGTTCGATTACTACCTGGATCCGACCGGAGCTTTTTACGGCGCTCAAAAAGCCTGCGAACCGATACATGTCGAGTATAATTCTGCCACTCACGCGATCGTCCTTGTCAATTCGACTCTTCAGCCCGCAGATAAATTGCAGCTTGAAGTGAAGATTCTGAATTTCGATTTGAAAGAGAAATTCAAACTTGATAAATCCGTGAGCATCGACGCGAACTCAGCCGCTGAAATTGGAGAAGTGCCTGATGTGGACAGCCTTTCGAGGACTTATTTTCTCGACCTACGCCTTCTTGAGAAAGGCAAACTTGTGACGTCAAATTTCTACGCGCTGTCAACCCGGCAGGATTCATTGCTCTGGAAAAGCTCAACATGGTTCGTCACGGAAACTTCTTATGCAGATCTGACGGAACTTAACGATCTGCAGGATGTGAAGCTTGAGGTGAATAATAAATTTCAAAAGCAAGGCGATGATTTCCTTGCGGCTGCGACCGTTCACAACCCGACCGACAAGCTTGCTTTCATGGTCTACCTGTCGGTTCGGAAAGGGAACACCGGCGAATCGGTCCTGCCGATATTCTGGGACGATAATTACTTCACTCTTCTGCCGGGTGAGTCAAGGACAATCCGCGGCTCGTTCCACGCGGTAGATCTCCAGGGCGAATCGCCTCGGCTTGAGATCTCAGGATGGAACGTCAAATGAAATATTGAACAACAAGCCGTTACGGGAATGAAATGAAAAGAAACTATTACATAGTAGCGCTCATCTTCCTTACATTCTTTGTCATCTCTTTCATCACGAATATCCTGGGCGCTCTTAACCCGGACGTGATCCAGGACTTCAACTTGAGTCTGACGTTATCGGGTTTACTGCCCTTCGCATTTTTCATCGCGTATGGAGTGATGTCAATACCATCGGGGATGCTCGTCGAAAAGTACAAAGAAAAACGAACGATGGTATTTGCTTTTATCGTTGCCTTCGCGGGTGCTTTGCTGTTCTCGCTGTACCCGCACTATCTCGTCTTCCTGATTTCTCTTTTCCTGATGGGAACCGGTATGGCCATGCTCCAGGTCGCCATCAATCCGTTGCTGAGAGTGGCGGGCGGAGAAGAACACTTCGCTTTCAACTCGGTCATGGCCCAATTGGTATTTGGCGGCGCGTCTTTCATCGCCCCGATGTTTCTGACATATCTTATAGCCAGCCTGGAGCAATCGCAGGGAAGTAATCTGGTGAAGCAGGCATTTTCAGGATTGGTTCCGCAAAATCTGCCATGGACCTCGCTGTACTGGGTGTTCGCGTTGATAACGCTTATTATGATAGTCGTAATTCAGTTCTCCAGATTCCCCGCTGTGGAGAGGAAGGAAGACGAAAAGGCGGGAACATGGGAGACGCACAAAAATTTGTTCAAGCAAAAGACAGTTATACTTTACTTCATCGGGATCTTCGCCTATGTCGGTACCGAGCAGGGCGTGTCATACTGGTTATCCAAATTTCTTTATACATATCACAATTTCGATCCGTTGACCGTAGGCGCTTCCATTGTCGGCTGGTTCTGGGGTATGATGTCGGTCGGCTGTCTCATAGGACTTGTATTCCTGAAGTTATTTGACAGCAGGAGGATTCTCCTGGTCGCCGTTCTCTTCGCAGCCACATTTCTTTCTCTCGCGCTGTTCGGATCAGGACAAACTGCATTAATAGCATTTCCGATGGTCGGGTTTTCTCTGTCGGTCATGTGGTCGATCGTTTTCTCGCTGGCGCTCAACTCGCTCGAGAGTCATCATGGTTCATTCGCGGGAATACTTTGCACGGCAATTATCGGAGGTGCGATTATTCAAATCATTATCGGCCGGCTGGGTGACATGTTCGGCCTGAGGACGGGAATGTTCATCATATATCTGACTCTCGGTTACATTTTCAGCATCGGGATCTGGGCAAAACCTGTAATCAATAACGAAACGATCAGTATGAGGCGCAAGAAAAGGATGAGTGAAGCGACTCAGGAGGACCAAGTCCGCTGATTAACTTCTGCCGAATGAGAGGTTATCCATGGGCATTTTAGGAGTCGATCTCGGAGGAACAAACGTCCGGATAGGTCTAATCGAAAACGATTCCCTGGCGAGACTCGAAGCGATACCGATTACAAGATCGGACAATGCCGACGACGTCGTCAAAGATATCTCAAATCTTATCGAGCGCTTCCCGATGAACATTGTGTCGGGAATAGGTGTCGGCGTCCCGAGTGTTGTTGATGTGAAAAAGGGGATCGTGTACGACGTTCAGAATATCCCTTCATGGAAAGAAGTTCATCTTAAGGAAATTCTCCAGAAGAAGTTCCGTGTCCCGGTATATGTCAACAACGACGCTAATTGTTTTGCGGTGGGAGAGAAGTATTTTGGAAAAGCGAAACATTATGAAAATATAGTCGGGCTCATCATCGGCACGGGAATGGGCGCCGGTCTCGTGATAAACGGGAAACTCTATGCGGGAAAGAACTGCGGAGCGGGTGAATTCGGAACGATCGCGTACAGAGAAAAGAATTACGAATACTATTGCAGCGGCCAATTCTTTATAAATGAATATCACGCTACCGGCGAGGAACTGGCTCGGAAAGCGGCGACGGGCGATATAGAGGCAAAAAATATTTATTCAAAATTTGGAATGAACCTCGGTCAGGCCATCAAGCTGATAATGTATGCGGTCGACCCGGAGATCATCGTCCTTGGAGGATCGGTGAGCAAGTCCTTTCCTCTATTCAAAAATGAAATGTTCGAATCGATCAGTGATTTCGCTTACTCCAGGTCGATACAGAATATCAAGATAGAAGTGTCAGAAGTGGAAAATGTCGCGATACTCGGAGCTGCCGCGCTCTATTACGACGAAGCCGCAAAGTAGTCTTAGATCCATCCCCATCTCTCGACCGCTTCTCTAAGCAGTACAATGCTTTCGCGTTTCACCATTGGCGCGATCGAGCACGCGGTACTCAGTATGAATCCGCCGTATTTCTTCCCAATGTCTAGTCGGGTTCGGGCATCGGCGAGAATTTCTTCTTCAGTTCCGTTCGAGAGAATGTTGACTGAATCGATGTTGCCCTTAATGAACCCCCGACGGTTAGCGATGCGCATTGCGGTTTCGAGTTCGACATTCCCGAGCGGCGGCGGATCGAGACATTCGATTCCCGATGCGCCGAGATCGAACATCATCGACAGTCGGTCCCCGATCGCCCCGCAGGTGTGAATGTACGCGTGTACCCCTTTAGTCCTGATTGCTCTGGCAAGCCGGCCGTCATACGGAGCGACAAACTCCCCGTAAAATTCCGGCGAGATGAATCCCGATCCTGCAAACGGCGATGAGATTTTTATCGCGTCTATGCCGGTTTTGCACATTTCTTCTGCCAATTTCTCCAGGAGAGTTGTGAAATGATCCAAACTCTTTTGTGCTTTGTCTGGTTCGGCGATCAATGCGAATAAACCTTCCTGATGTCCGGAAAAATCGAGAAAGTAATCGAAGGGAGAAGTTATCTCGCCGTGAATAGAAAACTCATTCCCGGATGATGAAACTATATTTTCAATACATCTGAATTTATCTCCTGGATCGATATCGAAATGAAGTCCCTGCGAGACGGGGATAAAGTCGATTTCATCTGGTAATCGATTCAACTCCAATGTCGAAGTGAGGGAATCATCCGTAGGCGCTTTCGATTTCTGGTGCGCGGCTTGTTCAATCAGGTTCTGCGGTAGTTCGTTGTTTGTGAACAGGATTCGCTTCCCGTTGACGAGGACGACCTCCTCGCCATTTGCCACAACTTTTCGAGATAATATTTTCTCTCTCCAATTCCGAAAGTGACCGTGAAGGCTAACGAGTATGCCGTCAAACCCGTAAACCTTTCTCAGCTCGACAAGGCCGGCGGCGAAAGTGTCCGCGTCGAACCAGAACTCGACCGGAGAGACCGGGAGTTGTTGAAGCATATGTCCTATGCTCATCTGGCACATCAGAGGAACGCGGTCCGGAGTCTTCAGCTCCATTGCCGCCCTGACGCGTTCTTTTGGGGTCATTTACTGTTGCCTTGACTCTCGCGACGGTCTCTGCCGCTTGATTTCCAATCGCATATCAGTTAGTCTTCTTGAAATTATGTGATGCATCGCTAAATAAGTTAACCCTTTTCGTGAAGCCGGAAAATGCAAAGAGCGTTTCGTGTTGATTCCGATTGGCCGCGATTGTTTGACGACTTGTTCAACTTTTACACCTGGAGCTAAGGATGAGACCAAGATCGATACTATTTCCTCTCGTCGTTCTTCTCTTCTCAGTGAAGCTGTTCGCTCAGACGGGGCAGCTCACTCAACAACAGCAGTCATGGATTTCCAAAGCTGAGAGACATGAAAAAGACGGATGGATCTATCTTCACATAGAAGGTTCGCCTGAGGAAAGGGGATTCCAGCATGGGTATCTCCTTGCGAAGGAAATAAAGGAATCGCTTCGAGTATTGCGGGCGAGATGGGAATACCTGAGCGCTATGAAATGGAATTATTATGTGGATCAGGCCGGAAGAATCCTCACTCCTAAAGTCGACGCGGAGAACTTGCATGAGATTGACGGCATTGTCGACGGTTTGACAGCGGCGGGCGACACGGTAACCGAGAACGAAATGGTCGCGTACAACGGCTACATGGAGCTGATCGATTATTGGTGGCCGAGAGTCGCGGACTCTTTGAGAATAAGCTCTCCTCCGCCTCAGCAGCAATCATGCAGCTCTTTTATTGCGACCGGAAGCATGACGGCAGACGGAAATATCGTCCTCGGACACAACACGATGGGCGGTTACGAAGAGCCGTTGTGCGATGTCATAATAGATATCGTTCCGGAAAACGGGCATCGCATCCTCATGCAAACATTTCCGGGCTTCATCCATAGTGGTACGGACTTTTTCATAACCGACGCGGGACTCGTCGGATCCGAGACCACGATAGGATCGTTCTCCGGATTCGATGCCGGCGGCGTCCCCGAATTTTCGCGCATGAGACACGCTACTCAGTACGCGAACTCAATTGATGAGTGGAGCAAGATGATGGAAGACGGGGACAATGGCGGCTACGCGAACGCCTGGCTGCTTGGTGACATCAAGACAAATGAAATCGGTAGACTCGAACTCGGACTGAAGTATGTCGGATTTGAAAAGAAGAAGGACGGGTACTTCGTCGGATCGAACGTTGTATTTAATAAGAAGATACTCCGGTTCGAGACAACGGAGCAGGAGACTAACATAAAGCTTTCGTCCGTCGCGCGAAACGTGAGATGGCACCAACTGATGAAACAATATGCGGGCAAGATAGATGCAAAGCTGGCGGAGAAATTCGAGTCCGACCACTTCGATACTTACCTTGGAAAGGATCAGCCGGATTCGAGGACGCTGTGCGGTCATTCCGATCTCGACGCACGGATGAACAGTTCCGACACGCCGTTCTCCCCGTGGGGAACATTGGATGGCAAGGTGGTGGACGCAAAGCTGGCGAAGAAGATGTCTTTCATCGCGAGATGGGGCTCTTCCTGCGGGACAGCGTTTTCGGCAGAGAAATTCATCTCCGAACATCCGCAGTACGACTGGATGGAAGGCTTAATGAAGGAGCGCCCGTCAGAGCCATGGACGGAATTCGCGGCCGGAGAAAAGTGAAGTTGGAGTTTATTTAAAGGATTTTGCTACCCGACATGGGTCTTTATATCAGCATAACATGAGGATGTCACACCACTGAATGAGGCGGCGTGACATCCTGTTGTGATGAGGCATTGCGAATAGGAGCGCCGGTCAGCTTCCGGTGTCCTTGATTCCACCGGCTGCTCGTTCTCCGCTTGTGAGAGTGTAAACTCTTTTCAGCAGATCTCGCATGGCATCACTCAACGTAATCTTCCGGCGCGCCATCACTCTGCTTGCGACTTCAATTGCCTTATCGATCTTGTAAGTTACCAGTCCGTCGGAAGCACCGCCCCATGAAAACGCAGGGACGTACTTCGGCAGGATGCCGGCGCCGTAAACGTTACAGCAGACGCTGACTACAGTGCCGGTATTGAACATGGAATTGATCCCGCATTTGGAGTGATCACCCATAGTCAGGCCGACAAACTGCGAGCCGGTGTCCACCAACGCACCGTCGTTGTAGACTTTCACGTTCCCGTAGTCGTTCTTAAGGTCGCTGTTATTTGAGTCCGCGCCGATGTTCACCCATTCTCCGAGGTAAGCATGACCTATGAAACCTTCATGCTGCTTGTTGGAGTAAGCATGGATTATTGATTCTTCAACCTCGCCGCCGACCTTACACGTATCGCCGACAGTGGTGTTCTCGTAGATTTTGCCCGCGACTTTAATGATGCTGTTCTCACCTATGAACGCCGGTCCCTCGATCACTGCGTTGGGCATGATCTTGACATTTTTTGAGATGTAGATGGGACCCTCTTCCGCGTCAAGCACTGCGCCGGGTTTTACTTTTGCGCTCTCTGCGATGTGGATCTGCGACGGATTCAGGAGATGGACGCCCTCGTAGACTTTCCCGAGTAGCTGCGGTTTGCCTCCCGTCAGAAAAGCGAAATCGGAAATGAGCTGGGCGCCGTTCTGTTGTATTAGCTCCCACGGATACGAGATGAGTCGTGCGTCGGGAATTTCCTTTTTGTTGATCGATGAGAAAAGTGCGGATGAAACGACGCGCCCCTTGAGCTCCCCCTTGATACGTTCGAGGTTCTGTCCGGAAACCCATGCGCCGACCAGGTTCTTACCTTTCCAGTACGAGACATCTGCGCCAGGGTACTTGTTGCCCAGGAGAGTCGCCTCCTTCGATGACATCAGAAGCCTGCCGTTCACGAAAAGTACATTGGCGGCATCAGTTGGGAATTCGTTCACCCGGAGAGCGGGAGTCCTTTCCTTCGCAACGGCCGTCAGGTAATCTCTCATGCTCAGGATGAGAGTTGCATCCGGGTACAATCTGGAAATCTTCTGCAGCAACGTGGTCGCGCCACACTTAAGGTCATAAACTGGTCTGAAGTGCACCAGCGGAAGGAGCTTGCCGTGCAGTTCATCTTCAAAAATGCACAAATGCATAAATAATCCTCACGCTTTTAAAAAAAATATTTTGCATTATTGACCGACAGAGAATTCCATTTACCGCGTGTTCATGCCGGATGGGGCTGTCCGGCATGATCAAGCTATGTGGTTCGACTCTGACGATCAACCGTAAGTGACGAATTCAGCGTCCAATTTGGCTGCGGCTTTCTTGTCTGCCAGGACTATCGCCTTGCGATGGAGTTGAAGCGCCGATGCCGGACACATCGCGGTGATGGGGCCTTCGACTGCGGCCTTCACTGCGTCTGCCTTGCCTTCCCCGTTCGCAAGGAGGAGGAGTTCCTTCGCCTCCATTATTGTCCCGACCCCCATAGTTATGGCGTATCGGGGGACTTCCTTGACACTCTTGAAAAATCTCGAGTTGTCTTTCACCGTCTTTTCAGTGAGCGTCTTTATTCGGGTCCGCGATCCGAGAGACGAGCCCGGCTCGTTGAACGCTATGTGCCCGTTCCCGCCGATTCCAAGCACCTGGATATCGACACCGCCATACTTGATCATCTGATTTTCGTACCACGAGCAAAATTGCTCGATCTTTGGATCGGTCTCGAAAGAAGAAATCTTCAGATCGCCGTACATTCCCTGTGGGACATGTACATTGGACGGATTGATATTGATGTGTTTGAATAGATTCTCCCGCATGAAAAAGTGGTAGCTCTGATCATGCTCGGGAGGAACACCCACATATTCATCCAGGTTAAATGTCACCACTTTTGAGAAATCGAGCCCGTCACTCTTATGGAGTTTAATGAGCTCCTTGTATAGTCCGAGAGGTGTGCTGCCTGTCGCCAGGCCGAGCACCAGGTTCGGTTTCCGCCTGATCCTGGACGCGATGATCTCGGCTCCCTTCTTGCTCATGGCATCGTAGTTTTCATGTACGACGACTAACATGTATTCAATCTCCTTTTTTGGGTTGAGTGGTAGAATGGAAAACGCAAATAGCTGCGCAATGATTGTCTTCCAACAAACAAAGAATGCATTCTAAGACGTCGCTTTGATTGTTATTGAAACGTAACCAAAAGAATCAGATCAAACAAATCACAGACCGAAGAGTGAAAGAAATCTTTATTACGGACGAAGAGTTGTCCTGATTTAAAAGTCCAAATGAAAACCTCGGAAAATGAAATGACCGGGCGATGTCAGACCCCAAGGATCCGACTCGGGTCCCCTCGTGGGCAGCCCTCATGGGGAATGTATCCGTTGACCTGGGAACTATGGCACCCCCATTTGAGTCGTTTCTTACGATTATCTGGAAGTGACACGGGTCCGTTTTTGATAATTTCTTTCAGCAAGTCATGAAACAATTAAGTCGTTAGCTGGGCAACCGCAGGTGATTGTCGCCGGTAGTTTTCTGATCTATGGGAGTGCCTGAGCAGCACACAATGCGTCTCTCGTTTCAAGAGAAAACGTAAGGAGGATTGTGCGGGAATTCGCGTTACCGACCGAGAGGGATCTTGCGATCAGTTTCAACAATTCCGCCTCAAAAGCATACACGCATCTTTCTTCGGCAGTCGATCTGGTCATCACGCACTCGAAAATCAATTCTATCTCATCGAATCCTGTTCGCATTGTGGATTTGAATCGCTCGCGAATCAAGACGACAGTGGGTCTTAACAGAATGGTGTGCGTTGAATCATAACAAGATATGTTTGACAAGTTCTATCTTGCGCGGTCGTTTGGAATTCGAAACAGACTCCGACGATACGTTGACAGGAGCAGTTGGTTATCCTTCATCCGCTCGCAGGAGGAGCGGGGAGGGAAGTTTTTCAGGAGGAGAGATGCAGAGTTTTTTTACCTTATTCCATTCAAGTCCGTTCACATCCTACCGCTTGGACAATACACCCAGGTTTAGAATACCCAACAAAGGAGCTAACAAATTTATAAGCACTCCTGACGGACTTGGCCGAAGGGGGTGTGACGCAGAAAGGGAACTCAAGAGGAATCACAAGGTGTTACTGCTTTTGTTCAAGTGCAGTTTTCTTGATCTTCGGCGACGTAAGCGTGGTTCAGGTATCATGAATAAGCAGTCCGAAATAAACCGTGAAAGTGTGCGCGTAACATCTATTCTTGACTTACTGAGATTCCTTTTTCATGCTTCATCAAAAACCGTACATTCGGCTAGTTGCACTGAGACCAAAAGCCTTTTATTCTCCTGCTCATCAGAGTGCCCGAGCAATACTCTGTGAGCGCTCCGTCGCAAGAAGTGCTGTTCATAGAGATGTACACTGAGCGGGATCGGAATAGGGATGAGAAACCTTTGCTTTACAACAAGGAGGAGGATTATTTGCGGGTTGTCATCACAGGCAGCTCACAAATTGAGTTGTGAAGAGAATCTTGGAGAGATGCAGCCTATCACCACTTCTGTTATCAGCAGTCCCCAATTCTAACTGTCACATCACTCCAGCCGCGCTTAAAACATGCAAGGAGGAGCATAACATGCGCTACTTCATTACCGTCGTTCTGTTTTTCTTCTTAGGTGGGTCGGCATTTTCCCAGACTAATCTGTCCGGAACGATTGCCACTGACTCCACATTGACACTGTCAGGAAATCCATACAATGTGACAGGCAGTTTGACGATAAATTCACCGCACACCCTAACAATTGATTCGGGTGTTGTAATGAGATTTCAGTCCGGGACGCAATTATATGTGAGCGGAAATCTCCATGCGAGGTGGGTGACTTTCACTTCAAGCAAAGATACCGCTGGTGGCAATCCTCAGAAAGGTGACTGGCCTGGAATACAGATCGGTAATGGGTCTAGCTCAAGCGGAGTGTTAGATACCTGCCAGATCAAGTTCGGTGGATCAAATGGCACTGCGGAGCTTTATGTCTACAGCGGGACCACCGACGTCGAGGGTTCAACTGTGACAGGTTCGAGCACGAATTGTGTATACGCAGGATCGGGCACATTGATGGTTAACAACTCGACCCTTTCCAATGCAACTACTGTTGGACTTATCTTTGCCGGGGGTACAAATATTAATCTTGGCTCCTCCAGCATCTCCTCATGTAATTGGCCCATCCAGTATAATGGTCCAGCCTCGTTGATCTTTAACGGAGTAAATAGTCTGACCGGGAACACCCATAATGGCATTTACATGAACTTTGGTTCAACAGGTAACCTGGTTTTGGACACCGCCGCTGTACCATATTACTTTCCTGGCAGTTTCACAGTAAATTCAGGTGCGACGCTTCAGATTGCAAGTACGGATATTCTAAAATTTAATGGCGGCTATTTATACGTAAGCGGGGCCTTAGTTGCAATAGCAGGTTCAGGACAAGGGATTTACTTCACATCATATTTAGACGATAATTTAGGCGGGGATACCAATGCCGACGGAACTGCAACCGCTCCCTCGCTAGGAAACTGGGGCGGAGTTTATTTTAACGGTTCACCAATGGATTCGCTCTCGGTAATGAGGCGGTGTTGGGTATATTTTGCAGGCGGCGGAAATGTTGGCGGTATTTCAATGATCAATGCTAGCCCCACAATAGACAGCTGCAGCCTGAATACCAACTATTATGGAGCGATGATGCAGGGGGTGTCAAATCCGAATTTTACGAACAACACCATCGGTTCCAGCCAGCTTGTCCCAATCGCGATGTCTTTCTCAGCGAACCCAGTCTTTACAAATAATGTATTTTCATTTTCAAACAATACTTATGATGCAATCGGATTGTTAGGTGGGACTCTCCCTGCCAACTCGGTACTTCCAATTCGGTCCGTGACCAGCATTCCAAACGTTACGTATCTTCTCCTTGCTCAGATCATCATACCTAACGGTCTCATGCTGACGATCAATAAGGGAATCGTTATCAAAGCCTACAACAGTGGTCAGCAAATCGTAGTGCAAGGCAAGCTCGTTGCAAATGGGACTGCGGACAGCTTAATTGTTTTCACATCCGCCAAAGACGACAACTTTGGAAATCCACACGACACAAACAGAGATGGGAACGCGACAGTCCCGGCCGACGGAGACTGGGGAGGGATCATTTTCCAGCCGGGGAGTGACTCCAGTTCAGTCTTGAACTATTGCCGACTTACTTATGGGAACCAGCCATATTCCCAATACTATAATGGTACATATTATTCAGGCGGCGAGATTGAGACATTCAATGCAAGCCCTACGGTCTCCAATTGCAACATTGGAAATGTGACCTATGGCATATATGCCGCGTTATCGTCTAATCCCAAAATTATGAGTGATACGATATTCAATACTCAATACACTCCGATTGCTTTGTCGGTTTCTGCAAATCCAACATTTTCAGGGATACAGTTCATTAATACGTCGTGGAAAGCACTCGGCATCCTCGGTGAATATGTCGCAGCGAATGGCGAAGTAACCCAGAGAACCGTTGCGGGGTTTGCAAATATTACTTATATACTTCTCGGCGACCTTACGATAAATACCGGCACAAATGTAATTATAGATCCTGGTGTGGTAATTAAGTCTAACGGCGCGGGGATTTACGTCAACGGCGGATTCAAAGCCAAGGGGACAATCGCCGCGGGTGATGTCGTGTTTACTTCGTTGAAAGATGACAACTACGGAAATCCCAAAGATACTAACGGCGACGGCTCCGCCACATCTCCTGCGCGCGGCGACTGGAGCACAATCAGATTCCAGGCCGCCAGCGATGATTCGTTCTCAGTCTTGGATAGTTGCCTTATCCAATTTGGGGGGAACGGTAGCTGGGGAGGAGTGACATATACCGATGCAGGGAGCAGACTATCTAATTCAACAATCTCAAACTCTAATGATTATGGAGTGCGGTGCGAGAACAGCTCGACTCCGCAGATTGTAAATGTCGTTCTTCAGAATTCACGGCTTGATCCTATAGCAATGTCCCTGCTGTCTAATCCTACATTTACGAACATAACCTTTGCAGCGAACGGTAGTAACGGAATTGATATTCTGGAAGGAACGCTTTCATCAAATGCCAATCTTGCACAAAGAAGCATCGCCGGTTTCACCAACATCGCTTATATCGTGAACGGCCTCACAGTCGCGCCAAGCGCTAGCCTGACAATCCGGCCTGGTGTTGTAATAAAATTCCCGAGCTACTACAGTGGAATTACCGTTCAAGGGGCACTCGTTGCGGACGGAACTGCCACTGAACCTGTGGTCTTTACCTCTATCGAGGATGACTCTTTCGGTGGAGATACAAACAACGACGGAAATGCGACGGCTCCCTCAAAAGGAAACTGGAGCACGATTGATTTTGACGCCTCGAGTTCAGACAGCCTAAATTCCTTGATTCACTGCGTCATCCGATACGGAGGAAGTAACACCTACAGCAATTATGGTACTGTCCGTGATTTTAACGCGAAAGCAGTCGTAGATTCGACCACCATCGAACAATCCAGTACGTCTGCCGTGGGAGTATTCGGGAGTGGACATCCGGTTGTCTCAAATGTCCAGATGAATAATATTGCATTGACGCCGGTTACGATGAGCATGTTTTCAAACCCGACATTCTCTAATATCACAGCTCTCAACGTCGGTTACATGGCCATTGGCGTAATACCGGAGACTTACTCCTTAAGTGACACCGTGCCGATTCGTAGTTTGGCGGGATACACAAACATTACGTATCTACTTTACGGGACATGCACAGTCAACACGGGAACAACCATAACTATCCCGGCTGGAGTGGTATTCAAAGGCGGTAATTGGGTGATAAACGGTGCGCTTGCAATTGATGGCACGGCGGTCCAGAACGTAGTATTCACTGATCCCACAGATGATAATTATGGAAACCCGTTTGATACAAACCAGGATGGTTCCAGTACGCACCCATCTATTCAAGGAGGGAATCGGGTTTATTTCGCGGATGTGAGCACGGATAGCCTGAGTGTTTTGCAATACGCTGTCTTCAGATTCACGGACGGAGGAATATATCTGCAACAGGCATCCCCCAGTATCACGCATTGCACGTTTGACAAGACGAATTGGGGAGTCTACCTCAACGGTGTTTCGAATCCCTCATTGGATTCCTGCCTCTTCCGGAATCTGACTTATGCTCCGATGCAAACATCTCTCGTCTCTTATCCGAGATCCACATTGAGCGATTCGATCAGCGGCACGACCTACAGAGGGATTGGTGTCCTTAGTGGCGAAACGTTGGTGCAGGACGTTACTTTGTCCAAGAAGAATTTTGCCGGATATAACAATATCCCTTACCTGTTTCAAAATTATACGATTGCGACCAACGCGGTTCTCACTTTTGCACCGGGTGTAATTTTGAAATTTTTCCCCGGGACTGGAATAACTGTCAACAAAGGCCTCATGGCTGTCGGAGGTTCGACTCCTGACAGCACGATAGTCTTTACCGACTTGCGTGACGATAATTACGGGGGCGATTCGAATGCTGATAGTACAGCTACCTCGCCGAACAGCTATTATCCCGGTTGGAGCGGGATATCATTTACCAATCAATCGCTGAACCCGTTGTGCCAGTTTAGTCATTGCATCTTCAAGTATGCCGGCATTGGCAATGGCAGTTCCGCAATCACCGCAAACAGCATAAGTCCGACAATTACTTATTGCGCGATAACGAACAACTACAACGGTGTCACCGCAACTGGGGCATCGAATCCGGTGATTAATTACAGCGATCTTTATAACAACACCAACTATGGTGTTAATAACGTGAATAAGTCTTTTACAATTGATGCAAGGTGGAATTGGTGGGGATCGAATTCGGGACCGACAATTGCCAGTAACCCTGGAGGTACCGGGCAAGCGATCACTGATTCCGTCAACTATGGCTCATACCGTGTCAACGGGGCACTGAACCCGCTCATGGGTGATGTAAGCCTCAACGGAATTGTTCAAGCTTACGACGCATCACTCATTCTGGAATATGTTGTCAATCCGAGCGGCGATACGCTGAACGCCATCCAGCAGTCTGTCGCGGATGTAAGCGGCAATGGCGGCATTACCGCTTATGATGCCTCTCTCATTTTGCAGTATGTCGTTAATTTGATTTCAGGATTCCCAGCGGAGGTCGGCGCCAAAACCACTAAGATCACTCCCGCGACCAGGGACATATTCACTCTGGAGAAAGTCTCCGGCGTGCAGCTCTCGATCGGGAATACAACTGCCGCGCACGGCGATTCATTTACAGTCCCCGTCAATCTGAAAAACGTAGCAGGCGTGGCATCGGTCGACCTTGTTCTCAAATACGATCCGGCGATGATGTCCTTCAGCACGGCAAAGATATCCGACGGCGCGAAAGATATGCAGATCAGCTATTACGATGACAAGGGGAGGGGAGTTCTCCATCTCGCCATGGCTGGCTCGACGATGATGCAGAGCGATGGCGATATCGCATACGTAACATTTGCGGTGCCGTACGACCTGCGCGGCAAATTCACGTCAAAGATCTCTATCACGAAGTTCCTGGCGAATGAAACCGATCTGACGAAACTCGCGACTCCCGGCGAAATCCAGATAATCGGAAAGCCGACGTCGTACCAGCTTGACCAGAATTATCCTAATCCCTTCAATCCGACTACGACAATCGGTTACCAGCTTCCGGACGACAACACTCATGTCGTGCTGAATATATACAGCATCACCGGCCAGGTAGTCAGAACGCTCGTAGACGCTAACCAGAACGCCGGAAATTACAAGGCGACATGGGACGGAACGAACAACTCCGGCGTGCAGGTCAGCAGCGGTGTGTATTTCTACAGGATCGCCGCCGGCAAATTCTCGCAGGTGAAGAAACTCTTACTACTTAAGTAATCAACCAAAGTCCAGCTACGGCTCACCCTCCAGGTGAGCCGTAGTTCAGCCCAAAAAGGTGTTAAATGGTTAGAACTTTAGAGTATATGACGCTTCTGCTCCTGCTGGCTGCCTGCTCATCTGCGGCCATGGCACAAGTGAGGTTGTCTATTCCAGACACAAGTGGTGTCAGCGGAAATAAGATTACTGTGCCGGTCTACGTGGATTCAAGCCTTACAGGATTGGGAGTAAAGTCGTACCAGATTCAGCTGAGTTATAATTCAACTTACATGTCGCTTGACAGCGTAATATCGATAGGAACACTAAGCCAGACACTCGGTTCAGTAAGTTACAACGGAACCACTCCAGGCATCATCAAGATAGCCGCGGCCGGCACAACCGCCCTTACCGGGACCGGTGTGTTGATCTACATTCGCTTCAGACTTTTGAATTCCGGATACATATCGCTGTCATTTTCCGGAGGAAGTGCCTCCAATTATTTCAATGAAGGGACTCCCGCAATTGTAACCACAAACGGCTCCGTCAATATAGCAGCTCCCCCAACCATCAACGTTTCTCCCACAAGTGGGTTGTTAACAGTCGGCGATCAAGAACAATTTACCGCATACAACGGAACAGCGCCTTATCATTGGTCGCTTACAAATCCATCAGTAGCATCGATTGATTCGAACGGACTTCTATCTGCGACTCACATGGGATTTACAAAGGTAGTGCCGAGGGATTTTAACGGGACGATTGACACTATCAACGGAGTCGTAGAGATCAGGGCCTTCCGGTTGTATGTTCGAGACACTTCATTCATTCAAGGTCAGACGTTCAACTTGCCAGTCTATTCAACCGACTTAACGGGATTGAATGTCACCTCAGGATCTTTTCAAGTCCAGTTCAATCAGAACATCCTGACTCCTACAGGAGTTGTCCAGACCGGGAGTCTCCTTTCTTCTTATCCCGCCGTTGCGTTCAATAACAGCAGCAGTGGGCTCCTAAATTTATCGTTTGCTGGAAGTACTCCGTTGAGCGGGAGCGGCGTACTCGTTTACCTCCAGTTTAAGGTGTCGAAAATAAATACTGGCGGAACAACGATTTCTCCTGGCGCAATTACTTTCAATGAAAGTTTGCTGGGAAATTCCAGTAATGGAAACTTTCAGACGATAAATCTGGCAATTCTGAATATTACCCCTTCGACGGCCAGCATGGTTGCCGGAGATAGTTTGCTCTTTTCCGCATCCGGTGGGACTCCGCCATACACATGGACATCAAGTGATTCCACGCTCGCTTCGATCAGGAACAGCGGGTACTTAACTGCGATAAAGGGCGGAACAGTTACGGTTCAAGCCATAGATACTTACGGCGGAAGCGGAGTCTCGGGAGCGATTCAGATTTACGATGCCCGGGTATCGATTGCAGACACAACAGATGTTATAGGCGATACGGTCGATGTCCCTGTATACGTGTCTGCATTGTCGTCCGGCAAACACGTTCAGAGCCTGCAAGCGACAGTAACTTTTGATTCAAGTGTCGTTCATGCGATTGGAGTCGTAAGTGCCGGAACGAACTCCAGCGGGTGGACTTATTCGGTCAACATTTCCGGAACACAAGTAATCCTTGCTGGAGCAGGGACTACCAGTCTCACCGGTCCGGGCGTTGTCTGTAAATTGAGGTTCTTTGTCCCGTCGTATGTCTCCTTGGGAAGGTCATCAGGATTGAATGTCTCGCAGTTCCTTTTCAACGAAGGAAACCCCCGGGTACTTCCTGTGAATGGGATTGTCACTGCATCGCAAGTGACAGCGCCCGCTGCACCGACATTATCGAGTCCGGCAAACGGGTCAACGGGGATACCGACAAACCCAACGATGACATGGAATGCGTCTGCTGGGGCGACGAGCTATAGATTGCAGGTGTCTACTGACTCGACATTTGCCACGACTACTTATGACACGAGTGGAGTGGCAGCGACGTCAAAAGGCATCAG
>DATCTN010000024.1 GCA_036567965.1 Candidatus Kryptoniota bacterium | reverse complement strand
TTGTCTTGACATCCCGACGAAGGTCGGGACAGGCTCCAGAGAGTACCAAAGTCCGCCAAAGCGGATCCGTCCTCCGGCGGAAAAAAGTCAAGCGTTCACTACACGAAACGTTTCGTGAAGTGTAGCTTACGGAAAAAATGGCTGGAAATTTCCACATTGAAGAAACGAATAAACTAGGCGCCTAACGGCGCCGTCGAACAGTATTCGTTTCTTAAACCCACCCAGGAAATTTCCTAATCGCCATTTTTTCCTGAGGCCGTATGTGAGTTTCTTCTATCATGAATCAAACTGAGCCACTACCCGGAGAGGTTCCCACTGCGACCCACCTTTCGAGATTATCAGACATTAAGTCCTCAACCTGGTTGACTCACAGTGAAGTCTGTCCTAATGACAGTTAATCGCACTAATGTCATTGCGAGGAGTCTGGAGAGTAGTGGCCTTGTGACGACGAGGAATCTCGTGGACTATTCCTCAATGATACATTTGCGGAGACGTATGGAAAATTCCTCGGTCGTCCGAAAAAAGAGTCTGACTACCTCGGAGCGACAGGAAGATGTTCGTTGTCGATATCGAGCTAGGAGCCAGCGCGGCAGAGTCAACCCGGCAGCTCTGCTCTCACTACCGCGCCTTAGAATTACTATCGGAAATGATTATTGGAACTTTAAGGTGAGACCGCGGCGATTGGTGATCCGGCGGCCTGGATCGTAACTAGATGTTCAACGCCTTCTCACACGCACTTATGAGGTCGCTGAGCTGAGCCCCGATTCTGAGATTCCCGTCACGCGTTTCGCGGATCCTGAGAAGGTAGCTGTAACCTTCCTTTATCTGCTTGTTCGACAGATATCCGATCGCCGCCACGTACTGCGAAATCTCGTTGTGCGGATTATGTTCCAGGCTTTTTTCCGCAAACTCGATCGCCTCACCGAATTTATTACGTTCGAGCGAGAGCTGCGAAATCTTCATGTAAAGTTTGTCGAGTATGCTGCTGCCGAGACCGGTATAGTCCATCCGCAAGACTTTTGTCAAATGCTCATACGCTTCGTCGCGCTTGCCAACGCTCATAAGAGTCGCGCCGAGTTGGTAGTGTATGTACGGATTGTCTTTCGAATCAGTCAAAGTTGAATAGAGCAGTTTCAGATTACGCTCCGCCCGCGATTCTATGCCCTGCACCTCTCCTTTTGCGTAGCCGTGATGCGTTATCATCAAGTCGGACGGCGCTATTGTCCCGCCGTGTCTCTCAATTGATTGTCTAATCTGTTCGTGAATGGGCAGAAAGTAGCGGTAATCCTTCTTGTTCCTGAACAACCGGACCAGGATCGTGTCCTCGAAGACTGCGGCATCACCCTCAGGGAGTTGGCTCCTAACACACACTTCCAATCCGTCGGCTTTCGTTCCGCTGATCAGTGATTTGATCTTTGCCCGTGTTTCCGGTGATAGTTCCTCATCCGCGTCCAGTACCAAGATCCAATCGCCGGTGGCAAGCTCCAGGGATTTGTTACGCGCGCTTGAGAAATCATTCCCCCATTTCTGGTTGACCACGCGGGCGCCATGCTGTTCGGCGATGCGCAGCGTATTGTCCGTCGAGCCGGTGTCGACGACCACTATCTCATCGACAATACCCTTTACACTTGCGAGACATTTGGGTAAATAATCCTGTTCGTTTCTTACGATCATGCAAAGAGAGAGTTTGGGGGACATATGCCGTCTCGGATCTGGTTGGCGGGATTATTTCCTGGTGAGACTACTTAAGACTCTTGTGTCGAGCGGCCTTTCAAGGATGCGGTCGACTCCTTCCGATCTCTCCTCACCCTCACGATTGGTGAGAAGAACCGTGATACAGGCTGGTTGTTCTTTCTTGATTTGTTGGCAGAGCTCCCTTCCATTGACTGCTGGAAGGGTCAAGTCCACGAACGCTATGTCGAATTTCGCGGACTCGATTATCATTGCAGCCTCCACCGCATCGCTTGCCACTTTCAGGAGTGTGAAAACCTCTATCAGCTTCTGCGATTCCTCGTGCGCCAGGACCTGGTCATCTTCGACGAGCAGCGCTCTGATGGTCTGCTGCGAAGAACCCTCGACCGACCTTACTTCACAAATATCAAGAGTGAGTTCGTTGCCGAGCGCGCGCGTGTCGACCTCGTAACCCATCTTCTCCACATTCGCGATGAGTGTCTGGATACTGACATTGTTCCTGATCGGATCGTCGTGTACCATATCATCTTCAGGCGCGATCAGTCTTACGCTGACATGCTTACCCTTCCCGCTTGCCGCTTCGCCCGGACTCGGCTGTGCAGTCATCAATATGACTTCGCTCTCTCTGACATCCGCGACCATAAGAAAGTTGACGATGAGATCTTTTATCAGGTCAAAGGATGTTCCAGGAGCTTTGAAGTCGGTCAGGACGGATATGTCGATCTTCTTGAATTTTGCCTTGGAGCCCTCGCGACCCGTTATAGTCGCCCGGACATCTTCAAAAATGTCGTCCTGGTTCTTCGTCGAAGTGTCGACGTCCTGGGAAATGTCCTTTACCGCCGCGGCGAGCTGCAGTCTTATTTCCTGGAGAAGCCGGTCTTCACCCTGTATGAATGGAAGTCGCGAGAGCGCGTTGTCGATTTTGATGCGCGCACTCCTCATCGAAGACGGCACCTTATCGACCGAATCCCTCATCGAGGCGAGGTCGCTCTTCGCCTTGTCGAGCTCACCGCGCATGAGTTCGGCCTCCCGTTGCAGAACGGGGAGTTTGGTGACGAGACTGCTCTTCAGTTCGTCAATCGCGAGCCTGACTACATTGCGGGAGAAGGCGTTACCCGGACACTTCACGGTCACAATGCCTGATCCGAAATTCAGAAGGTTGATTCTGTAAAGGGTGCTCTCGCCCGCTTTTTCCTCCCGAAGCTCCATCGGTTTGAGTGAATCATCCGGAGTATCCTGTGTGCCCACGCTTATGTTGTCGGCGCCGAACTTACGCTCAAGCACCAGGCGCAGCGCCGCAAGAATGTCTTGGGAACTCGCGGCTCCCGTGAGACCCGTCATGAACTCAATAATCTGCTTCGACTCATCCAAAAGCTGGCCGGCAACTTTTGTTTGATGTTCCGATCCCCTCCTGGATTCTAAAAGATCGAGCGATATCGACCCGATCGCGCTCAGTTCGGACGGTGCCGGCGGAATTCCTATGAACTTGTAAATCATTACAAGATCTTTCTTCCGCGACTTGACCGCGTAGTACAGTCCCTCTGAACCTGTTAGCTCTCCGGTCTCGAGCTGACCCGAGGAAACAAGTGCTCCGAATTTCAAATCGGGAAGAGAAAGGTTGTCGGGGAGCGAACCGTTCATTGCGACCTTTTCAAGCACCGGACCTTCCGCTCTATATATTCCGACGGAGTCGGGAGCGAAGATCTGTCTCAGGAGATCGACCGATTTGCGGGCGGCATCTTCAAATCCTTCATCTCCGATACCGGTCAACCCGACGAGCGCCCGGGTGACCTTGTCGCTTGACTCGAACTTGCGTTCCGCCGAAACGCGTGTCGAGATTCCGATCGCAACAGAAGATGCGACCTTAAGGACATGGGAAAGTTCCTCAACCATCTCTTTGCGGATTTCGCCTTCCTGGAGCGCAATCGAAGCAAAGCCGCGGGAATCTCCAGCCGCGCTGCTTGAAATCATCAACTTCGAATAGTCTCCGGACACAACGCTCATGAACGTCGTATTCGGCAGCTCCTCCCTCGAGGCTTCGCCCCTGTCAATCACCGCGATGTCTTCAGGAGAAAGACTCAGCGTGCGTGAAGGCTCGATCTTTTCGGAAGGAAAGGTCTGAAGCAATATCTCCGCCGTCGCTTTTGCCTCAAGGATTGTACCTGTGCTGATGATCTTTACGACGTCGATCCCATCTATCCTGATTATCTCCGCGAGATTCTGAAGTATGCTTTCGTAATGATCAGAACTTGAAAGCTCTTTTAAAATATCCTGTCGACGGGCGAGCCGGTCTATTTCAGATCTCTGCTGGATGTCCCTCGTGACCTCCTCAAATCTATAGACGATCGAATTTCCTGATGATGCAACATTCACTTTGTGGACGACACCGTCGAGTTCAAGAGTCCCATCCTTTGCGGAGAAGCCGTAGCTCGCGAGAATCGTGCCACCCTCAAAGGGCTGGTCGAGTTTTATATTAAGTTTCTCCCGGGCAGCAGAGTTAGCCGCACTTACGATCCCACCCTCAACAATGAAGAACGGCTCGCCGGAGAACGACTCGAGAGAGTCTGAAAGCAGATTCTGCGTCCTTCTAAGCTCCTGCCTGACATTTTCTTCATCTGTGATGTCCTCGGCATACAACAGAATCAAATCGTGGGCGTCGACAACGTTGAGATTCAAATATCTTCCGTCCTTAGTCCTGCAAGTGCGGGACGCCACTGCACCGGATTGGAGCTCAGCCAGGAACGGTCCCGGTGATTCACCAAGATATTTTAGCAAGCCTTCGAGAGTGCGGTCTGATGAGAGGGCCTCCGCAAATACCGTCTCAAAAGCCGGGTTAGTCTTGACCAGCTCGTTCCCTTTTACGAAAGCAGTAGGCAGCGGACCATTAAAAAGTTCGTCCGATTCCGAAGCCAACCTCGTGGCTTCAGCGCGAGCCGCCTTCAAATCGGTTGTTTGCGTGAAGGAATAGAAAGTGCCGGGAGGAGATATCCATTTTTCCACGATGAAGGAGCGTCCATTCCGATCCGTCGCCTCAAATCCATTCCCGCCGCTTTCAAAATCCGTCAACCCATTCCCGGTGACAAACTCGTTCAACGACTCGCCGTCCTTAATCGTAAAAAGCTCTCTCAGACTCTTACTAGCAACGGCTGTCTTATCATCGACTACCTCAAGAAGCGGTACTTCCGAATTGCGGATCACCTCATCCAGGTGTGTCCGTTCTTCCGCCGCCTGTTTTTCCGCCGATTCTTTTTCAGCTCGCAGCGAATCTATTGTCCGGCCGAGTTCTTCCTTAACATTCAATATCGGTGTCTCGTCGAAGAAGTAAACCGCGATATTCAGGCGCCCGTCTCCTTCAAATTTCGACGGAACGATGTGAACTTTGTAACTCTTACCAGAGATCTTAACCGCCGTCTCGGAGCTTGCCTCCGTCGGCAGGTTCATCAGAAGGGATGCGAATCCGCGGCGATGTTCTTCATCCATTACGGAAAACAGCGGCTGACCAACGGGGTTCATGCCCGCAGCAAAGAGTTTACCCAGTGCCTCGTTCGATTCGATAATCAGGCCGTGCTTGTCGATTAATGCAGCGGGAAGCGTCATCTCGCTAAAGACGGAGAGGTGTGCGCTTTCACGCGCACGAAGTTCATTTCTGGCAGCGATGAATTGCTCGTCAAATTTTTCCTCGAACTCTTTGACCTTCGTCTTCAGGTCAACGATCGAGAACGCGGTTGCGAGGAGCGATGCGAATTGTTCAAGCTCTTCCTTCATCCCGGGAATTTTCGCCGGTAGCAGGAGCAATATCACGCACGTGCCCGAATCGGCTTTTGCCGAAACGGATGCGACCTCCTCGACTTTTAACTCACGCTGGATCTTGCGTGAAGCCGCGGACGTGACGAGATCGTCAATGAGAGGAAACAGCTCATCGTATCCCCTGAATCCCGCTTCGAATAATCTTACTCGCTCCCGGGATAACGGTATTTTGTGAGCATCGAATTTGATTCCGGCTCTCGAGGCGAGGGAGGCGATGTCACCGCTCTTCTTAGATGTGTATGATAAAAGGTTTGCGGTCTCGTCCGTCCGTTCAAAAATAAAAGCATCGGATTCGAATGCCTGACTCACGGCTTCGGCAATCGCAGGCAAGATTTCGCCCATGGTTTTGCCGGGTAGGACGACAGAAAGGGATTTGAGAAAATTCTCCCTGAATTTCGCCGCGTGCAAGTCGTGATCTTTCACGCTCTCGGCAAGTTCTCGCTTATGCACGAACCTCAAACGAAGGATGACCGCTGCAAGCGCGGCGACTATTAGTGTGAGAAAAATAACCAGTACGGAGGAATCGATCATTGTTTGGGGAGAGTGAAGAAGAAAGTTGAGCCGGTTCCTTTTCCGGCGGACTCGACCCAGACGGTTCCGCCGCTAAGTTCGACGATCTTCTTCACGAAAGAGAGTCCGAGTCCGCTGCCTTCCACTTTTTCGGTTTCTCCCGTTTTGACCCTCTGGAAAATCGCGAATATACGCTCATGGAATTCCTGCGGAATGCCGATGCCGTTGTCCCTGACATAAAAGAGGTAATGATCGCTTTTGTCCTGAGCGCCGACGGTCAGACGCGGATCAGGCCGGTCGCCCATGTACTTGATTGCGTTGTCTATGAGATTCGTAAAGACTCTTTCGATATATCGCGTGACGACATAGAGTTTCGGGAATGTTCCTTCGATGGAGACCTTAATCTTCTTTTCAGAAAGCCGGATGGATAAATCAGAAAGGACCCTGTTGACCAGCTCGGCGAGATCGGCCTCTTCAAGTACAACTTCGACACTCCCGACGCGAGCCAGGTCGAGCAGATCATTGACAAGAGAATGGAGCCGGCCGGAAGAAGCCATGATGGCTTCAATGAGGACTTCCTGCTCCACTTCCAGATGACCGCTCCGCTTCAATTCCCGCGCGAAACCTTCTATCACGAGAATGGGCGATTTAAGGTCGTGAGTGATCGCATAAGTGAATTGCTGCAGCTCGTGGTTCTTGCTTTCAAGGAGCCGGGTCTTCTGGATCGTCTCTTCATGGAGTCTGGAATTCTCGATTGCGGCACCTATCACCGTCCCGATGCTTTCCATAATCTCTCGCTGCGATTCCTCGAGCACGCGTTCGGTTTCACTGAAGAGCGCACCGACTCCTACCGCGTTTCCCTTGGCCTTAAGCGGAAAGACAACCACCGAAGAGAAACTTGATTTCTTCAGGGAATTTGGCATGCCATTGAAACCGTCGCTCCGGTTAAGCGAGCGGACCGCATCGGATCTCAAAGCACTCCCGAAAACAGTAGAGCCGATTTCAGAGCCATGGACTTCAGAAAGGAATTCTTCGCCAAGATTCGCGCTCGCCGCAACATATATTCTTCTGCCGCTTTTGTCCGGGAGTAGGATAGCGCCGGCGTCGCCCGTGAAAATATCCATCGTCTGTCTGACAGAATACTCAAGCACTTCCTTGAAATCGATCGTCCTGTTAAGCAGCATTGCAATCCGGTTAATCGCACTGAGCTGGAGGTTCCTCTGAGTAAGAGTCTGTTCCATCTCCTTCCGTTTGGTGACGTCGATCAGGACGCCGATTGTACCCGTAAGCGTGTTGTCCTCGCCGTATATGGGCGAGGTTGATATCTGGATATAAAGTTCTTTGCCGTCGGCTCTTTTCAGAAGAAACTCCCTTGAAGGTACCGGGTGCTCCGCAGAAATAGTTTGATTAAATGGAAGGTCTTGCGGGACAATCGGCTGGTGTGAGTCCGCATTGCATAGACCCTGGAGCAGGATCGATGAATTCTTGTGAAGATTAACGCCCCTGTTGACTCCGAAGATCTTCTCCGAAGCCCTATTCATTACTACAATTTCCCCGTATCGATTTGTCACGACCATGCCTTCGTCAAGCCCTTCAAACAGTCGCGACAAGTCTTGCGAGACGATAAATTCGCTATTTCTCAACTCGAGACTCAATGCTCAGAGTGTTCCTTAGATTAAGGCAAGTTAAATCGTGTGTTCTTCAGTTACAAACCAGACCGACGGGAGCGGGAATCGCCGGTTCCCATCTTCTTGCAGTTGAGGGCGGGCGACTCTATATTGTGCCTGGAACTTTCTTTGAAAATTGGGGCTGTAGCTCAGCTGGGAGAGCGCGTGAATGGCATTCACGAGGTCGAGGGTTCGATCCCCTTCAGCTCCACAAATCCCAACTAGAGATCCCTCAGACTTGCCCTTCTATGTTTATATACTCGAAAGCCACGTTGACGGCTCTCTCTATACCGGTCAGACAAGTCACCTGTGTGACCGCCTGACTTCTCACAACAAGGGGTGGGTTCAGTCCACGAAGGCAAAACGTCCCTACCCTCTTGTATACTTCGAAGTGTTCACGACGCGCTCCCAGGCGATGTGGCGGGAGTGGGAGCTGAAGAAGAAGTGGAACACTGATCGGAAAAAGAGACTTATCCGAACTTTCGACAAGTCGAAAATCACCTGTCTTATTGGCTCCTCAACGAATTCCTCAAATCCCTGAATGGCTTTGAAGGTCGAGGGTCTATGACTCTACGAGTAGAAGGCTCGTAGAGTTCGATCCCTCTACGACCTACGGTCTCGTAGAGAGGTCGTAGACCTCTACGAGGCCGTAGGCCCTTCAGCTCCACAAAGACAGCTATCGGTCTTCAGCTGTCAGCAACCCGGCGATGCAATCAGCGTAGAGCACGTATGGCCCCAAATAAAGTGGCTCTCAAGATTCCCTATGAGTCCCAGGGGAACGTCCCCACAACACAATACCCAGTTCACAAGACAGCATCACCTATCCTCATTTGCTGCGTAAAGACTCCCGAGGATTGATTGCATCCCCAACTCGGCTCATTTCCCCGGCGGATAGTAGTTCCGCATGCCGGGGAAATGCAAACTACATTCGTGTTAGAACGGCGCGTCCGGAGAGAACGTCACCCCTCCGTGGAGGACGCCCGAGTTATGATATGGCGACTTGTCAGCGACTGTAGTAGAACCTGATGAATCGTTGAAGTCCCAGAATCCCACGAGGTTTGTCTCATCACCCGTAAGCTCTTTTCTCATATTGTCCGCAATTTGCTCCGAAGTCCGAGCGGTATTCCATACTCTGACTTCGTCAAGTTCACCCTTGTAGAAAAGCTGATAAGTCTCGTTTAGTAATACTCCGAACCTGAGCGGACCTGCGACATGGGTGAGAGACCCTGCTGCATAGCAGTGGTGAACCAGGTTGCCGTTGATATAAATACTTATGCCGGCTTCGCTCCGATACGTGATTGCCAAATGAGTCCACTGATCTGTCGAAAGAGTTTGAGAAAGAACCAGCCTTGACCAATAGTCCGAGGCTCCAGAAAAATCGATTGTGACGCCATCAATAGTGAACGCTGGATTTAGCGACGAACCGAGCAACTCCATAGTGTACTGAAGATCGCTAACACCCTTTGCAATGAGATAATTGTAGAAGCGAGTATCTTCCGGCTTCACCCACGCCTCAAGCGTATATGCCGTGTCAATATTTATCAGGGAAGGAGAATCTGGAATCTCAACGTAACCGGTTGACCCGTCGAATGAGAGCGACCGATTGCCACTCGTCGAAGAGGTTCCCCATGTAACTACGACACTTATAGAGCCAGTGGTCGAGTTTAAGACCAGATAAACTGATGTTGTCTGACCGCCAAATACCTGAACACTCGTCCGACCACTGTACTTGACTGCACCGTTGATGTCAAGAGCGTTCACAGTCAAGTCCCACGATCCCACAGGAACACTTGCGAACTCACATGTGGCACTGTCACCTGAAATGACAAATTCACTTTGGACTGTGTCGAATCCTTCTCGAGTAAGAATTCCTACGATAGATGCAACATCGGCAGGTGCATCCTTCATAGAAAGAGTAATCGCAAGCGTTGATTTTGACTGGCCCGTTTGCGGCGTCACAACATTGGCCTTGTTACACGACTCACTGCTCACCAGAATGAAACCCACGACTATCAACATAGTCAATCGCATATCTACCTCCACTTTTACACGACTCTGGACAATCATAATAATCAATTGACCGAAAGTCAAGTGGCGCATTTAACGCTTCATCGGGTCGAGAGTCAGTTCTGGGTTTCTCTGAAGTACCCAATCATATCCGTGTTCACCGGTTTGTATCCAAGTTGTCTTTGGAATGTGACAATCTGACCCCTGTGGTAAGAAAAGTGATTCACAAGTTGGAGAAATGACCAGATGCGGGGTTGTGAGAGCAAATCTCCTTTTGCAGTCTTGTACTCGTAAACCCCGTGGAGATCTGCCTCGGAGATTCCGTTTATGTATGAGCGAAGTTGACCGTCGAGGTATTCCCATTCGGTTTGGAAATCCGCAAGCGTCTTCAATGCTGATTCGTCCAGAGTGGCGTGGGTTTCGCCTTTTAACCTTCTCAACCAGATCTTTTCTGCATTCACAATATGATAAAGGGTTCCGCGAACCCCACCGTGACTGGAATGCATATCTTTTTCGAAATCTTCCTGGGTCATTGGCTTCAGCGATTCAAGAAGCCTCGCTCTCGCCCAGTCGCAATAGTCGAATAGTTCAAGAATGTCTTTCTTATCCATCACGACTCCTGTTGTTTATTCACCGCCTCTATGAAAGATGCTTGGGAAACGTCTGTAGTAGGACCACTTCTACCAGGATTGGAACTCTATCCGTTTCGAACCAACGACGACGTGATTTCTTTATGCAGGCGGCGTGCTGAGCTTGTTCACCAACTTCGTCAGTTTGGATTTCTGGTTCGCCGCTTTATTCTTATGTATAAGTCCCTTGGCAGCAAGTTTATCCAGTGAGGAGACCGCCGCGTTCAGCGCCGCGCCTGCTTTTGTCTTGTCGTTTTCGGAACGGACTTTCTTGACCAGGGTCTTCAATTCGGATTTCACTTCTTTATTGAATTTTCTGCGACTTGTGCTTCGGCGCGCTCTTTTTTCAGCCGACTTGTGTTGTGCCATAGTGTTTCCTTTCTCTTATCTCAAGTAATATTTCAGGGGATTCGGTTGAAGCTTGCACTCTTCGGCAATGCGAAGGAATTCAATTGTCTTCTCGTCCCGGAGTTTGTACAGACTCGGTACAATTCTGTCCCGCAGCTCGACCGGTGTCAGCGGGTTGATGTGTATGCTTGTCCCACCTTCAAACCCGGCCGGTACGTTTATCCGCCATTTCAGGAGAACCCTCCACGGCATTTTGTATACAGAATCTATCGGCGTGTAGTACCACTCCTCGTTGCATGATATCTGCGATCCGGTCGCCGCGTGAACCGCATGCACTAGATTGCTCATCCCGCGGATCTCCTCTTCGCTGTGTTCCTGAGGCCTGGAGGCGTGCGATTTGGAATAAACTTCCATCGTCGGGAATCTGTGCCCGATCCCGACGAGTGCGATTGCATACTCGTTTTCAGCGAACACCAGATTCCTGTGACCCGCGAAGTTCGGGCCGTACTCGTTGAAAATGTTCGGATCCTGTCTCACCATCTTGGTCTGCTCGCCGATCGATGCTCCCCACTCGTCTAGCGCAACAAGCTGCTTGTGAAGGTGATCCACGGAAGCGCCCGCCGGACTGAGCCAGTTCTGGAAGATGCTGATGTATCTCGCATATCTGTTATTCTCAAATACATCTACCGCCGACTCGATCGTAAATTTCAGATATTGGTAATGCTCACCCGGGGTCATGTCGCCGGAAGAATAAAGCTGGTTGTCGTAAGTCGCGTCGGGAACAAAATGCCTGTGAGCGATGATCATATCATGACCCCCACCGAAGAAGGAATCGGCGAGATGGAGCTTCTCTTCCAGCGGCGCCTTTTCAATTTCCTCGAACGACCTCCCCAGCCGATTCATCTTGAAGTTCACGATGTCGATAATGTGACGAAGACCTACCGGGTTGCCGAGATAACTTTCACGCCATTCGAGCTGGCGCTGAGACAATTTGTAACCGTAGTTCTTCTTCCAGTAGTCCAGAGTCACGATCTCGAACAGGTTAGGGACACGCCTGAATTCCGGAGTGGACTCGAAATACTTGTCGGCCGGGAGATATTCCCACTTCACATAGTTATTTCCCTGCTTGACGAGACGCGCTTTTTCGGGCGGTGTCTCGAAAAATCTCGACTCGCAGAAACTGCAGTAATCTTCTTTCTCTTTCGGTTCAATCTTCTGCGGATGGTATGTCTGTGTGGACGAAGGCTTGCTGCTTCGACCGGGGACCGCCCACACTTCGGTCCCCGTGAACGGATTCACCTGCTTCGTCGTGCCGTCAGGCATTATCTGATAAAAATTCTGATAGTCCAATGGGATCCTTTCCGCCGGGAATACTTTAAAAAAATAAGCAACGGAGGAAGAATTTGCAAAGACTGTAGTAATCCGGTTCAGGCTAATTTTGCGTAACTCGTCATGGTCTGCCACTGCGACTAACCTTGTGTAGACACGATCAGGATTGCACAATCTCCTAAGGTGAGTCGCAGTGAGCTCGTCTCGATGGAATCTCTCGTTTGATTTTCCGGGAGTCGAGTTATATTTTGCGCAGTGATCGGATCGGGCTTCTGTCCGGTATGATCAGACTTTGAGCGGCACAAATCCTACAGGAGATCATGTCTCATACCATAACCCTCATTCCGGGAGACGGAATCGGGCCGGAAATTTCGGCGGCCGCGACTCGTGTCATCGAGGCGACAGGCGTAAAGATAAATTGGGAAATGCAGGAAGCCGGGTTCAATGCGATTGAAAAATATAAAGATCCCCTCCCGCAGTCGGTGATCGATTCGATAGCTAGGAACAAAGTTGCGCTCAAGGGCCCGCTGACGACTCCTGTCGGTACGGGATTTAGAAGCGTAAACGTTGCGCTGCGGAAAGAATTCGATCTGTATTCCAACCTTCGACCCGCCAAGTCTTACGAGGGAATCAAATCGAGGTATGAAAATCTTGATCTCATTATAGTGCGGGAAAATACAGAGGAATTTTATAGTGGAATAGAACATTACGTCGATTCAAAAAAAAGCGCAGCTGAAACCATCGGTATCGTGACCAGGACAGGTTCAGAAAGGATCCTGAGGTTTGCGTTCGAATATTCAGTCAAGAAGAAGCGGAAGAAAATCACGATCGTTCATAAAGCCAATATTCTTAAATACACCGGCGGATTGTTCCTCGACATCGGAAGAAATATGGCAAAAGAGTATCCGCAAATAGAGGTCAACGACAGGATCGTAGACAACATGGCGATGCAAATGGTGATGAATCCTTATCAGTTTGACGTGATCGTGACTACCAACCTGTTCGGTGATATTCTGTCCGACCTCGCATCCGGGTTGGTCGGGGGACTTGGAGTCGCTCCGGGCGCCAACATCGGGTACGAGACTTCAATTTTCGAGGCAGTACACGGAAGCGCGCCGGATATTGCTGGAAAGAATATCGCCAATCCTTGTGCGCTCATACTCGCATCGGCAATGATGCTCGAACATATCGGGGAGACGGACGCTGCGAGGCGGATCGGAGAAAGCGTCGCTGCTGTCATCAAAGAGGGACAGAACGTCACCAGAGATCTCAACCCGGAGAGATTTGTCTCGACCGACGAAATGGCAGACGCGATCATTAAGAAACTTGGCTGAAATTTTTCCCTCAAATTGAAGCGCGCACCTGTTTATCTCGTCCTCCTCACAGTCTTCATCGACCTGCTCGGCTTCGGAATCGTCATCCCGCTCCTGCCGTTCTATGCACAGCACTACGGCGCGACACCGACGGTCATAGGTCTTCTGAGTTCGTCATATTCACTCATGCAGTTTGTGTTTGTACCATTCTGGGGAAGACTGTCGGACAGAGTTGGAAGGCGCCCGATTATTCTTATGAGCGTGTTCGGCTCGTTCATTTCATATTTGATTTTCGGGTTTGCCGATTCACTTTTCCTCCTTTTTTTCTCACGAATGCTCGCGGGACTGATGGGAGCTAACATCGCAACCGCGCAGGCATACATCGGGGACACGACCACATTGGAAGAGCGCGCGAAGTACATGGGATTGATTGGAGCCGCGTTCGGTGTCGGGTTCATGCTCGGTCCGTTCGTGGGCGGAGTCATGAGCAGGATCAGTTTCGGTGCGCCGGGATTTCTCGCGTCG
The DNA here is from genome assembly GCA_036567965.1 of Candidatus Kryptoniota bacterium. Classification (NCBI taxonomy): domain Bacteria; kingdom Pseudomonadati; phylum Candidatus Kryptoniota; species Candidatus Kryptoniota bacterium. Next base: position 62,436 of record DATCTN010000024.1, on the reverse strand, counting down.
GGACTAGCGCTTATCAACTTTGTCCTCGCATACTTCATGCTGCCCGAGTCTGTGAAAGACCGGTCGAAATCCGTTCGCAGGCCCGGACTCCTCAACTTCTCTACGGTCGCGGAAGCTTTTCGTCAACCCGGAATTGGAAAACTCGTCCTCGTGTTTTTCTTTTACACAGTGGCGTTTTCAAACCTTTATGTCGCGTTTCCTCTTTTCACCGGATCTGTATTCAAGTACGGAGCTGCTGAAAACGGTTATCTCTTTGCTTACATAGGGCTTGTGGCAATCATCGTCCAGGGCGGCGCAATCGGAAGACTTGCCAGAAAGTTCGGCGAAAAGAGTTTGATGGCGACCGGACTCGTCCTTCTTCTGGCCGGACTCGTGCTTGTACCGGGCGCCACGACCCTAGTTCATTTAGTTCTCCTGATTACTTTCCTGGCCGTCGGGAGCGCACTCGTCACTCCATCTCTTACCAGTTTGATCTCGAAATCCGCGGGTCATGGAGAACAGGGTACAGTCCTCGGCGTGTCGCAATCATTCTCGAGTCTTGCAAGAGTGATCGGTCCTTTCTGGGGCGGGTTCATTCTGGGGACCGCTGGAATCTCATGGCCGTTTTACACCGGGAGCATCATGCTGCTCGCGGCGCTACTCCTCGTCTGGAAGTTGCCGGCTTTTGTTCCGACGCACAGCGGAGATTCGAGGAAAATCGGGTAGTTTGCATTTTGTTCGGAAATTTTCAAGCTTTAGGAGTATGAAGCAAGGTAAGAAGCATCCGCCGAAACATTCCGAAGAAAAACATTCCCACCCGACGAGGGAACAGCACGAGAAGTCTTCGCACAAAGGAATCGATAAGCGACAGCTCGCAACAGAAATTGAATTCGGAATCTTCGAGGTCGATAAGATATTCGAGGGACAAGGCGACAAGCTGAGCGACGCATACGTTGTCGATTCCCTTACGAGTCTCGCGAGATTAATTAAAGAGAGCACGTACGAATTGTATGCGGAGAAACTTAAAGAAGGATCGGACGACGAGTCCGACATGATGCATATAAATGTCGTGAACCGGTTGAGTTCCGTAATTGAAGAGCTCGAGTTGCAGGTAAGTGACGTCGAGATTATCGACATGGTGAAACACGTCCTCGGCCAGGTAAAGAAATGCAAATCTTCGAAGTCTCCACGCGCATATCTCGATCCTCTCGCGAACCGGCTCAAGGAAATGGGATTCAAATCGGAATTCCTGACAGAGACAGACGTCGACGGGCAGATGATCCGGTTGGATGACATCGACAACCTGGACAATCTCAACCTCGACGAAGATGACGACCTGGACATCGACGACTTGCGGCCGGGTCGCTGACCAGCGCTTCTTCTATAACTCAAACATCCCTTTTGCCTTTCTTAAGCGAATCGCCCAAATTGTTTCCGTAAAAATTAAAAGGCGGCTCATCAATGGGATTTAACTGCGGGATAATAGGATTACCAAATGTCGGAAAGTCGACCATCTTCAACGCGCTCACGGCAGCCGGCATAGCGGCCGAGAACTATCCGTTCTGCACAATCGAGCCTAATGTCGGAATAGTTCCTGTTCCTGACGAGCGGCTTGATAAACTCGCGGCGCTCTACAAAACACAGAAGATCATTCCCACAACAATCGAGTTCGTAGACATCGCGGGGCTGGTGAAAGGTGCGAGTAAAGGAGAAGGACTCGGGAACCAGTTCCTTGGACATATCAGAGAAGTCGACGCCGTGGCGCATGTGGTCCGTTGCTTTGATGACTCGAACGTCGTACATGTCGACGGATCGGTCGACCCGAAGCGAGACATTGAGGTCGTCGAGACGGAACTCATTCTGAAAGACCTCGACACGCTCCAACGAAAGTTGAAAGAGACGGAAGGAAGGGCCCGCTCGGGCGACAAGAAAATAAAAGAAGAATACGATGTCTATGTCCAGCTTTCGGAGCATTTGAATTCCGGGCGATTGGCGAAATATCTCTCATACGCCGACAACTCCCATCGTGAATATGTTCGATCTCTGCACCTGCTGACGGACAAGCCAGTCATGTACATCGCGAACGTGGATGAGTCGAATGTGAAAACCGGAAATAAGTATGTCGATGCTGTAAGAGAGATCGCCTCACGCGAGGGGGCCCGAGTAGTTATGGTTTCAGGCAAGATCGAAGCGGAACTCTCCCAATTATCAAATGATGAAAAGTCGGCTTTTCTTTCGGATCTCGGTTTGAAAGAATCCGGACTCCAGAGAGTAATTGGCGAGGGCTACGCGCTTCTCAACCTGGTCACATTCTTCACGGCGGGTCCGAAGGAGGTACACGCGTGGACAGTTGAGGCGAACACTCCCGCGCCGGGTGCATCCGGAAAGATTCACACCGATTTTGAAAAGGGTTTCATCAGGATGGAAGTAATTAAGTACGACGACCTGATCCGGCTCGGCTCCGAGCAGGGTGTCAAAGACGCCGGACTCCTGCATGTAGAAGGGAGAGATTACACCGTGAAGGACGGGGACATTGTGGTGGTAAGGTTCAGCGTGTAAGGGAAATGAGGTAATCTGCAATCGTCGACCATTGATTTCCAATTCCAAATCTCTTTGCAGATGAAGACTCCTTCATTTAAGGCCGATATTTTTTTCGTGACAGACTCGAAATTACATCGACTCAACAAAGAGATTATTTCCTGCCGGAAGTGCCCACGGCTTGTAGTGTGGCGGGAGGAAGTCGCGCGTGTGAAAGTCGCGAGATTCAGAGATTCGGATTACTGGGGAAAGCCTGTAACCGGATTCGGCGATCCTGAAGCGCGTGTACTCATTGTAGGTCTTGCGCCTGCTGCACACGGCGCAAATCGCACCGGAAGAATGTTCACGGGCGACAGGAGCGGAGAATGGCTCTATGGCACACTCCACAAATTCGGATATGCGAACCAGCCGACATCGTCATCCAAAGATGACGGCCTGAGATTAAAAAATTGTTACATAACCGCCGTGGTACGCTGTGCGCCTCCTGACAATAAGCCGTCAAAAGTTGAACTTCAAAACTGCCGGCCATATTTATTGAACGAGCTAACCATCTTCAAGAACCTACGAGTGGTTGTCGCGCTTGGTAAGATCGCATTTGACATGACGGTCAACTCACTTGAAGAACTCGGCGTAAAAAGTTTCGAACGGCGCCCTAAGTTCGGCCATGGCGCGCAGTTTCGAATCGACGAAAAGATGACACTCATCGCCTCTTATCATCCGAGTCAGCAAAATACATTCACTGGCAAGCTTACCCGCAAAATGTTCGAGGATATTTTTCGAACAGTCACGAAACTCCTCGACACGTAGAAATAGTTGCAATACCGGTCGGATAGGTGGTTTTTGCTCGTCTCAATTCAAACTACCAAACCACCCACATTTTCTTCCGATAAAACAAGTATTAAAACTCAGGAAGAGTTCAGGACAAGTAGGACCTTAAAGGAAAGTGTGTCATGGATGACAACATAAACGGTACGCGTCCCCCCGGCCACCCGGAAAGATTAAGACGAGTTCTTCGCGGCGATAAATACGGGTTACTCGAAAGACAGGATAGACATCGAGATCTATCCGAAAGGGATTTCCATAAAAGAGATGGACATACCGGGAGGGAGAGAATTCTTTTTTCCGTTTAGCGACGAGGAAGAAAAACCGTTCGGTTATACCGACGAGTTGTCAGCGCTTGAACGGCTCTATGCGATCCGTGAAGTCGGGTTTGTAATAATCCCGACTCTCGAAATTCTGCATCCATCCGTTTTCCAATCCGTATTTCTCCATTAGTTCCAGCACCTTGTCGTATTCCGATTCCCTTATATGCCTGCTCAGGAGCATTATCGACTCGGCTTTATTCGTCGGATAATACTGCGACATCAGCGATATCGCGGTGTTGTTTCCCAACTCTTCCGCAATCCATTTGAACGTGTCCTCGCTGTTTGCGATATCGTTCGGAAGGACAAGATGCCTGATCAATAGTCCTCGCTTCAACAATCCATGATCGTCGATTACCAACTCGCTCCCCACCTGTCTGTGCATCTCTTTCAAGGCGAGCTTGGCGTGTTGCGGGTACTCCTTCACTTTCGAGTAAGCATATCCCATCGCCTCGTCGCTGTACTTCAGATCGGGAAGATATATGTCTATTATCCCGTCGAGAAGCCGGAGGACATCGACAGAGTCGTAGGCATTGGTGTTATATATCAGTGGAATGTTCAACCCTTTTCCAACCGCGATATTCAAAGCTTTCACAATCTGCGGAACGAAATGCGTCGGCGAGACAAGGCCGATATTATGACAACCTTTTCCCTGGAGCTCAAGCATAATTTCCGCCAGCCGCTCGAACGCGATTTCATTTTTCAATTCAATCTTGTAGTTCTGGCTTATCTGGTAGTTCTGGCAATAGACGCAGCGCAAGTTGCAGTTGCCGAAAAATATATTCCCGGCTCCATGCGTGCCGACAAGCGGCGGCTCCTCGCCAAAGTGCGGGCAATACGCGCTCACGATCGGGAGATACTTCGAGTAGCATCTCGAGATTTCGCCTTCTTTGCGGTTCACCTTACAATCGAGCGGACAGATGCTGCAACTCGCAAGCATATCGTCGAGTATTTCGGCCCGTCGAGCTAGCTCGCCGGATTGGTATAGCTCTATATATGATGGTACAAACATTGATAACCTCAAATCTCAAAAGTCAAAACTTCGGAGGCGATTTTGCGCTCAACCCTTTGCTCTCTGCATTTTGCGCCTGTACCTCTTAGCCTTCTACCTATCTGCCTTTTTCAGGGATTCGTCGCCCACAGCTCAACCTCACGCACGAGCGCCCGCGGGGGGAGCTTTATCGTATCGACGACGATTTCCGCCACGTCTTCCGCACGCAGCCGCGCACCCTTCCCACCTTTCAGGATCTGGCGCGATTCCCTTTCGCTCGAGTCGACAGAGCTCGGAGTAACGACTATGACGCGGATGTTGTAATCTCTGACCTCTCTAACCAGCGCTTCGGAGAATCCTTCTATCCCGAATTTCGAGGCGGCGTATGCCGCTGAATTCGCCATGGCACGTTTTCCCGATGTGGATGAGAGCATCACGATGGTGCCGTCCATTTTTTCCTTCATTTCCGGTAAAACGGCGCGTGAAAGAAGGAACGGGCCCGTGAGATTTGTGCCAATCACGTTGCTCCACTCTTCGACCGACATTTCCGTTATCGGTTTCTCGAGGAACTGGCCGGCGTTGTTTATAAGTATGTCTATCGTTCCGAATTCGGTGAGCGTTTTCGATAGGAGCCGGTGAACGCTCTTTTCGTTTGAAACATCAGTCTGGACAGCGATAACGCGTCCGCCGTCGCCGGCGATTTCTTCCTGAGTCACTTTGAGGTCGGCGGGGGTCCGGCCCGCAATAACGATCGAAACGCCTTCCCGTGCAAGCCGCTTTGCGATGAACTTGCCGATCCCTCTCGATCCGCCTGTGACTATCGCTATCTTGCCGCTCAGGGTATTCTCGTCACTGGAAAGCTGGGTCAAGTCATGGTGCGGTTTGGTAATACTGCTCTTCTTCATCTACTCAAAATCTCTTTCAAAATACCTGCTCGCTTCGGTACTTTCTTTTTTCTTTTTCTTTATCGCTTCCTGGATTTTTTGGTTGAATACTTCCGCCGCGTCATAGTTATACGAGCGGAGGAGATGATTCAACGCGATTACTTCCGCGATAACGGTAATGTTCTTTCCGGGCAATATGGGGAGCTTTATGACAGGAATCTCGACGCCGAGGATCGATATGAAATCGTGGTCGAGTCCCGTGCGTGTATAATCTTCTGCGGAATCCCATTCTTCGAGCTCGACAACAACTTCTATTCTCTTCTGTTTGCGCACAGCGCGGATACCGAAAATGTTCCTGACGTCAATGACGCCTAGTCCCCTGACTTCCATGAAATGCTGGGCGATGCGTGAGCTCTTGCCTATGAGGAGGTCTTCTCCTTTTCTGAAAACTCCCACCGCGTCATCGGCTACGAGCCTGTGTCCGCGCTCGACCAGGTCGAGGGCGATTTCGCTCTTACCGATTCCGCTCTTGCCGACAAAAAGGACTCCGATGCCGTAGACGTCCACGAGCGAGCCGTGGATCACAGTGTTCGGCGCGAAGACCTCATCAAGGAATTCGCCAAGGAAATACACAAGGCGTGTGGTTTCGAGCGGGCTGGTGAATACTGAGATGCCATGAGCAGTAATAAGATCGACGAGCTCCTGCTCGATCTCGTTGCTGTTAGAAAAGATGATCGTCGGGATGTTGAACTGCAAAATTGTTTCGAGGGCGCGGCGGCGGTCCTCGAGTTTGAGTGAGCTGAGGTAGCGCACCTCGGTATTGCCGAAGATTTGCACCCGGCTGAATGTGAACAGATCTACATATCCGGCGAGTGCGAGGCCGGGGCGATGGACGTTCTTGTCAGTGATGAGCTTCGCGAAACCGATATCGCCGTTTATCGGCTGGAGTTTGGTTTTTTCACGCGAAGACTTATAGAATTCACCTATGGTAATGTCTTTTCGCCGAATTTCCTTCGTATCCCAGATTCTTGATGCCATGACGATGAAAATATATAAACAAATGGGCGGAAATGCACGGAGGTAATGAGGATATACTGAATTAGGTCGATCATTTAGAACCCATGAAAGACCCAAAAAGACTTGCGGTTCTCAACGAAAGCGACATTCAGGAGTCCTCAAGCAGATTCTTAGTCGTCGCTGCAACAATCCTCGAAAGACTCCTCAGCATGACAACTGGGTTTTATTTGTCATTCCGAACGAAGTGGTTCCGTCCATGGAGCTCAGACGGATTCACGAGGTGAAGAATCTTCCGGAGGTCTCCAGAAAGGTACCATGGAGGAGCACTCAGATTGGTTCACCTTTCCCACTGGGCAGATGATACCGGAGCTCCTCGAAAAGAACGACGTCTCCTGACTGTATAAAATAAAAACCCCGCCATGAAGGCGGGGCGCTGACATACAATTTCAGAAGTCTCTATTCATGTTTAAGCTTCTGTTTGAACTTCACAAGCTGCGCTTCCAGTTTGTCTATCGCTTTATCTACAGCTTTGAAATAATCATCCGTTGTCTCCGCCGCTTTCAGGATCCCGTTGTGGACTGAAAGTTTTATCTCCACCATCTTGTCTGTGCCGTTTGGTTTTGAATGTTCATTGAGGAAAACGACGTCGCAGTGTACGACGCCGTCGAAGAATCTGTTCAGTCTTGCGACTTTGTCTTCAGCATAAGACTTCAAAGCAGGGTCAGCCTTGAAATGACGTGAAGTGATGCTGATGTTCATAAGATTCCTCCTTTGTTGAGAATGTTTAATTGATCCGTGAACCTTTAATGACAGAGAATCATTTTGCGCGTGGGTGTGCCTCCTTGTATACTTTTTTGAGTTGTTCAATAGAAAGATGCGTATAAACCTGTGTAGTCGATAAGCTTTCGTGTCCGAGAAGCTGCCTGACGGCCTCGAGATCCGCGCCGTGATTCAAAAGATGCGTCGCGAACGAATGCCTCAATGTGTGAGGACCTTTCCTTTCGACCTCCGAAACTTTCCGGATCCTTCTCGCCACGATCCTGTAAACCGCGGCCGGCAAAATCCTCTTGCCGTTCGACGAGACGAACAAAGCCTGCTCATCAATATTTTTCTCGCAAATTTTATCCCTGAACTTCAAGTAATCCCGAACAGATTTTACTGCCCTGTCGATCACCGGAATTATTCTCTGCTTGCTCCTTTTTCCAAGGACCTTTACCTGCGACGAGTCGAAATCGAGATCAGGAAGGTCGAGTCCGCACAGCTCGCCTACGCGCATTCCAGTGCCGTACAGGAGTTCGAGGATTGCTTTGTCGCGGTAGTCGGCCGGCCCGTCGACTTTCACATTGAGAATCTCATTTATTCCGTCCTCCTCAATGTAAACCGGTATCGGCTTTTTCGCCTTGGGCGTACTTATGAAAGAAGTGAAATCGCGGTCTGTAAATTCGAATTTCACCAGATATTTCGAGAACGATCTGATGCTTGAGAGTTTCTTCCTGACTGTCCGTCTGCCGTTTCCCCGCTTGTCCAGCTCGACGAGGAATGCTCTCACCCCATCTTCCGGCAGTTCATCGAGAGTAATCTCCCGCCCGCCGTTATATTCAAAAAGGAAATTGTTAAACTCACGCAAGGACTGCTCGTAAGTTATGAGAGTCTTCACCGCCGCTCCCTTCTCCTTTCTCAAATAGTCGAGAAAAGATGCTGCCAACTCTCTAATCGGCGACTTAGTCACTTAGCCGCAACTTCAACCTGCTTGTCTGTTTTGTTCTGCCCGTTCACCTCGTCCGGCGATATCTCGCTCTCGCACTTCGGGCATTTGTAATAATTTCCCTTTGCCTTCGAGTATTTTTCCAGGAGATACGGTGAGTCGCCGAGCGGACACGGTATGTCGACCGGTTTGTCCCATGTCGCGTGATGGCACTTCGGGTAATTTGTGCATCCGTAGAATATACGCTTTTTCTTTGTGAACCTCTGCGCGAGCTCACCTTTGCCGCACTCGGGACATTTTACGCCCGTCGTGATGCTCTTCGTGAATTTGCACGTCGGGTAATTCGAACAGCCGATGAATTTTCCAAACCTGCTGTTCTTATAAATGAGGTCGCCTCCGCACTCCGGACACTTCGCGCCAGTCGGGCGGTTGTTGTCGTCGTGCGCGTCGATCGGTTTCGTATTCTTGCACTCCGGATACCTGCTGCAGGCAAGAAATCTTCCGCGCCTGCTCCATTTGATGACCATCGGCGCGCCGCAGAGATCGCACGCAACCTGTTGACCGTCAACAGTGGATTTAATCTCTTCGATCTTACCTTCGACTTTCTTTACCGCAATGTCGAACGGAGTGTAAAATTCGTTCATCACGTCAAGATATTTCTTGTTCCCGCTCGCGATCTCGTCAAGCTCCGATTCCATCTCAGCCGTGAACTTCACATCGAAAAACTCGGGAAGGTTGGAAGAGAGAATCTTGTTCACATTCATACCGAGATCCATCGCAAACAGTTTTCTTTCTTTTAGCTCGACGTATCCGCGGTCCTCGATGGTCGATACTATGGATGAATACGTGCTCGGTCTGCCGATTCCAAGCGACTCGAGTTCTTTCACGAGACTGCTTTCGGTGTATCGAGGCGGCGGTTTTGTCGAATGCTGGCGCGGCAGAATATCCTCGAGGTCGACCCGCTCTCCTTCCTTGAGCGTTGGAGGAAGCTTAAATTTCTGGAGTTCCTCTCCGTCCTCGTCCGGCTTCGACATGTCGGCGTCTTCCGCGGTGATATCGTAAACTTGCAAGAAGCCGGCGAACTTTACGTGCGAGTCTGTCGCACGAAAGATATACTTACCGCCTTCGATTGACACGGTGAACTGATCATACACGGCCGGATTCATCTGAGATGCGACGAATCTTTTCCAGATCAGATCGTACAATAAGAACATTTCGCGCGGAAGATATTTTTTCACTTCCTGAGGAAGGAATTCCATATGTGCCGGTCGGATCGCTTCGTGCGCATCCTGAGAAGCTTTTCCCTTTTTAAAGTGACGCGCCTCCTTTGGGAGAAATTCTTCTCCGAATTCAGACTTGATATAATCTCTCGCGGCTTCGAGCGCCTCGTTGCTGATGCGGGTGGAATCCGTACGCATATAAGTGATTAACCCGACCCTTCCTTCCGGGCCTAGATCGACACCTTCATACAATTGTTGTGCGAGAATCATCGTACGCTTCGGCGAGAACCCGAGACGTGTCGATGCCGCCTGCTGAAGGGTACTGGTGATGAACGGCGGTGCTGGATTCCGTTTCTGTTCCTTCCTCGAAATCGACGTGATCGCGTATTTCTGTTTCCTGATATCCTCGGCGAGGCGGGTCGCACCTTCCTGGCTCTCGATAGAAAACTCTTTCTTGCTCCTCTCAGGATCCGTCGCGCTTCCTTGCGGATCTCTCAACTCTTTTCCGTCGATCGTGACAAGCTTCGCTTCGAATTCCTCTTTCCGGTCCGTGAGAAATTTTCCGAGAATCGACCAGTACTCTATGGGCGAAAAGCTGTTTATTGCGTTTTCTCTTTCGCAAACCAGTTTCAAAGCTACTGACTGTACTCGTCCCGCAGAAAGCCCCGGGTATACGGCTTTCCAAATGAGAGGACTGACCTTATAGCCGACAAGCCGGTCCATCACTCTTCGCGCTTGCTGCGCGTAAACCAAATGCGAATCGATTTTGAGAGGTTTCTCCATCGCACGCGAAATTCCGGATTGAGTGATCTCCGTAAAAAGCACACGGTAAACTTTTTCAGAATTCTGTTTCAATTCATCGGCGATATGCTGGGCGATCGCCTCTCCTTCGCGGTCAGGGTCGGTCGCGATATATACCTGCTGCGCCTTTTCGGAAAGGTCCTTCAATTTCTTTATGATTTCACTCTTGCCGCGAATGGTTTTGTAATCCGGCTCGAAACCCTTTTCAACATCGACGCCGAGTTTACTCTTTGGCAGATCTTTTATATGGCCCACCGACGCTTCAACCACGAAATCGTTTCCGAGGTATCTGTTAATTGTTTTTGCCTTCGCAGGGGATTCGACTATAACAAGCTTTTTTGCCATTTCGGGATTTTACCAGTTTTAAGAGGATTGACTGAATTTCAAATTAGGTGCAGATCTTTCAGTTGATGGTGTCGGAACTGTTCAGCATTATCCGGCTTCCCGGCTTGCCGGGAGAATTGTACTCGAAAATCACGCCCGCGATGATTGATTTTATCTCGTCTCTATCCACAGTATTCGATCCGGACATCAAAGATCGTTCGATAATGTTCTCGAGGTCCAGCTTGTCGATAAGGCCGAGCTCGTACATCTCGGTAAGGAACCCGCGTGCTTCTTTAGTAATGATCTGGCGTTCGGCCTCATGAAATACTCTGTACGATTTCGCGCGAGGACTCTTCACGCGCTTCAGCGGCTCGCGGAGATTCATCTTATCGTATATCCAGCTGAGCGCCGTCGAGATTTCAGACTGGCTGTAACCTCTCTCGGCGAGCTTTGACACATCGACATGCGAGATGTCTCGTGCCTGGCTGATCTCTCTCATCAGAAATACGATCAGTTCGACGATTTTTTCCTGCATCTGTCTCCTAGATCTAAAGACAAATATACTTTGAAAATTCCCAAAGTCAAGTTATCGTTTGGTGCGTCGTGCGTAAAGCCACTCAATGAACAGGTTTTCGCGTTTTCTCATGTTCAGCTTCTGAGCGCGCGAAGCGTCGTCCCATCCCGCGAGATGAAGAAGTCCGTGAGCGATTAACCTCATGATTTCATTTTCGAGCGAGACTCCATATCGCCTTGCCTGAGTCCGAGCCCTGTCCACGCTGATGTAAACTTCGCCTTCTATATTACGACCTTCGCCCAAATCAAAAGCTATAACATCGGTCTTGTAGTTGTGGTTCAAAAACTTCTTATTGACTTCGAGGAGGTAGCCGTCGTCAACGAGAACCACGTTAATACTATCGGCATTCTTCTTCTCCTCCCGCAAGATCTTTCGGACGAGCGTGCCGATCTCTTTTCCATGGAACTTCGGTCTTGGAGTATAATTCGTGAAGAGTTGGACTTTCACTTTCCCGATGTGCCCGACCCTTGCGGTGACAGGCTGGTCTCTGCGAGTGAAAGTGCGATGCTGCTCAGCATGACCTCAGGTCCGAAGCGTGTGAAGTCGCCCGACAGGACGCTTCGGTCAACGTTCGCGTAGAGTGAACAGCCCGCCTCCCTCTCTACAATAAGTCCGCTTATCTTGCCGTCGGACTCGGAGTAGAAAGTCACTTCCCCCAACATTTCTGAGGCAAGATATCCTGAGCACTGATGCAACTGGAGGTGAGAATTGATAGTATAGACGGAAATGAGATTTCCCTTCCGGTTCCCGGTCTTGATTGAAGGATAGATCTCAATTGCGAGCTTCCGCTTCGATTTGATGTCGCTCAGCTCGAGCCTGTAGCAGTCTCCCCTTTTTACCGGTTTGACCTGGAGAACACCGCTGATGTTCTCAATATCCTTCGGTTTGAACTCAAAACTCATCTTCGATACATATTATAATCAAAAACCCGATGTCATCAAATTCATTCCGACATCGGGTTTGAAATTTGCCCGCCCGGAGCCTTCGGACCCCGGTGACGAGACTTATGTCTATTTGACTGTTACATTAACAGCCTTCAGACCTCGTGCACCCTCTACGATTTCGAATTCGACATCGACCCCCTTGTCAAGAGTCTTGTATTGCTTGTCGGTCTTTATATCGGTGTAATGCACAAAAAGATCCTGACCATTTTCCTGTTCGATGAAGCCGAAGCCCTTTTTTCCATCGAACCATTTTACCTTGCCGTTAGGCATCGGTGACCTCCTAGTTTTATCATCAACTCAAAAGATGTTTTGTAAAACGCAGCCGCACGGAAGCGCGATAGACACCTACGGTTCCCTTCGAACTGCTCGCCAGTTAAAGGCCCCAGACAGAAAGGTATTCGGGAGAAGAGAACCAGTCACTCGCTGCTTTACCGGTTTCCAGCTGGGGGGGAATTTAACGGATGTGAAAAATAGCGGAACGGCCAAGAGGTAACAAAAATCCATGCTATCACATGAGTTCGTCAAAATTCCACATGAATTTAGCCAGCTGTTGACAGAATGTCAAGTTTTTTTGGGTTAACATGGTACAACGCATTAGCGAAGACGGATGGGTTGGAAGAAAGACATGACTTCAAACCACGTTGATCTTGCGGGTGTTACGAAAAGTGAGTGCCTTGAACCCAATGGTGGCAAAGCGGCCGCCGGATTTCTCTAAATTAGATTTTCAGCTTACTGAGTAACGTTCCGCCAGTACACGGATATGGTGTCGGACGTGGCCCGCCATTATGAAGGTGAGTCCTCGGACGGTTACGGCCTTGCTGTTTGCTGTACCAGCATGCAGCCACGAACCATCATCCAAATGCTCCAGCATAAGTACATTTGAGACACGGAGCGATTCAAATTCCGATGCGATCTCAGACAGCGGCACTTTGCCGAATCCCGACTTGAGCATATACAGGTTCTCGTCGAACCCGGGGAGGTTTGCGGTTTCGCCCCGCGCGATACACATCGCACGATAACTGAAAACTCTTTCCGAGTCTACAATATGTCCGAAGACCTCGCGTACAGACCATTTACCGGGGGCATAACGAAAGTCGACTTTCTGCGCGTCGATAGCTCTTACCGTTTTCATTATTATTTCAGGCTGAGATCGGAGGACAGACATTACATCCGTCTCAGGCACCAGTCTGACATAACCGGCAAAGAAGCGGTCGTATTCTGCCGGTAGAGGTTGTTGCAGGTATGAAGGCGTCATGTGCTCTCCGTGATCTTGAGAAACTGAACCTGAAAAACGGGAACTGAATTGAAACGAATATTACTGGAGTCAGTTTGGATTCAGTAGCTCTCCTCTTTGGAAGGGAAGTTCCCTTTCTTCACGTCTTCAACATATTCGACGAACGCCTTGTGCATCATCTCCGATACGTTTGCGTAGTGGCGGACGAAACGAGGTTTGAACTCATGCGTCAGCCCAATCATGTCGGCATATACAAGGATCTGACCGTCACAGTGTGGCCCAGCGCCGATGCCTATGGTAGGTATATCGACACTCTTCGTAAGGCGGGCCGCGAGAGACGCCGGAATTTTTTCAAGAACTATGGCAAAAGCTCCGGATGACTCCAGAAGTTTTGCGTCCGACAATATTTTTGTCGCCTCCTCCTTTTCTTCGCCGCGAGGCCGATAACCGCCGAACTTGTTTATCGACTGAGGCGTAAGCCCGAGGTGGCCCATCACGGGAATGCCGATCTCAGTCATCCGCTTCACAGACTCAGCGATCGCCTTCCCTCCTTCCAGCTTCACCGCACTCGCACCGGTCTCTTTCAGAATTCTTCCCGCGTTTCTAAGGGCCTCTTCCGTGTCTACCTGGTAGCTCATGAACGGCATGTCAACCACCACGAGCGCTCGCTTAACCGTCTTCGCAACAATCTTTGCGTGGTAGATCATCTCGTCAAGGGTGACCGGAATCGTCGTCGTATTCCCCTGAAAGACATTCGAAAGCGAATCCCCTACAAGAATTATCTCGATGCCGGATTCGTCGAGAATCCTGGCAGTGATAGCATCGTAAGCTGTGAGTGCCGCGATCCTTTCACCGTTCTTCTTCAACTGAACGATCGTTCTGGTGGTAATCGCCTTTGACTTTTCAGCCGGCGGGTTCATGGATTCGTCTGTCTTTCGTGGCATTCAAACCTCCGTATGTTTGGCCGTCGAGTTCCCCTGCATGGTCTGAGCCGAAATAGTAGAGCAAGCAAGATCAACTTGCAGCCAGCGTCAAGCGATGAGAAATTAATTCTGCTGCCGGCAGGTCCGAGACGCGTATCCGGAAAACCTCTTCAAAACCGGATTTTAGCGCACTTTTCAGATTTTCGGATTCAATGTTTCCGCTGATGAGATGTGCTAGTGCCACGGTGTGGTTGTCCAGATCTTCACGGGTCTTCCTCCTGAGATTCTCATCTATTTTCAGGTAATCTACGATCCGCTTATGAAAATCGCCGACAAGGATCGAGCCGTGCTGGAGAAGGACATCTCCGAACCTGTGTTGTGCACTCCCGATTATTTTTCGTCCGCCACTCTCCACCTCGTAAACAGCCGACGTGGAGAAGCACGGAATGGCAGACGGATCATGGAACAGTTTGCGGAAGTCAGCCGAACTCCGGGATAATTCCAGATCGGCCCCGAGTCTCCTCAGACCGGACGCAAGCGCCGCGCTGATAGCGTTGTAAGTCTCACGCACCGAGCGCCCGCCGGTTTCCATAACGACGGAATAAGTCAGCTCCTCGGCGTGGAGCACCGCTTTGCCGCCGGTAGGACGTTTGACAACATCGATCCCGTCACTAGCCGCCCGCTCCCTGTCGATGTCGCTCTCATTTTGATTTTTACCGAGCGAAATGCAAAAAGGCTTCCAGGTGTAGAATCTGAGAATGGGAACCCGGTTCGATTTGTAGTTCTCAACGAGACGCAGGTCGTAGTCCATATTGAACCGGCCGTCATGTTCGCCAGTGTCGATGCACAGCCAGCTGCCGATAGGTTCCGGTATGCCGGACGCTCCAGCGCGCATCTCTAACCTTTTCTGATTATTCCTCGCGACGAGGATTTCAGGAAACCAACTATGGTATCTTTTTCCTTAGACGGCGGGAAGTCTTCTTCGATCCTGCGAATCGCTTCGCTGAACATATAACCGCGGGAATAAAGAACGTAATAAATCTTTTCTATGGTGTCAAGTTGTTCACGTGTAAAGCCTCTTCTCTTCAGACCGATAACGTTCACTCCTTCATATCGGAGAGGTTCCCTGCCGGCGAGGACATAAGGTGGGACGTCCTGGACGGCTCTGAAACCCCCGCCGATCATGACATGCGATCCGATTTTCACGAACTGGTGAATAGGAGTCAGTCCGCCGATTATCACCCATTCTCCCACTTCGACGTGACCTGCAAGAGTGACATTGTTGGCGAAGATACATCGGTCACCGACCCTAGAGTCGTGCGCGACATGCACGTACGCCATCAGGAGACAGTCGCTGCCCACGACTGAAGTTCCGGTCTCCGCAGTTCCGCGGTGGAGCGTGCAGAACTCGCGAACAACCGTGTTGTCGCCGATTTCGAAGAGTGTTTTCTCACCGGCATACTTCAGATCCTGCGGGGCGTTTGCAATCACCGCACCATGATGGACCGAACAGTTCTTCCCGATGCGCGCTCCGTTCGCGATGAGCGCTGAAGAGGCGATCTTTGTTCCGTCTCCGATCACAACATCGTCTTCAATGATCGTGTGAGGTCCTACTGTCACGTCTTTGCCGAGCTCCGCCTTCGGGCTCACGACCGCCCGGGGATCGATAGATGTGCCCACTAACAGCCTTTCACCTTTGTTCGGATGATGCGTTCGGATTGCCGTCGGCATCCACTATGGCCGCGGTCATTTCGGCCTCAGCGACCAGATTGCCGTCGACAAATGCTTTGCCGATGAGAGTCGCAATCTTGCTCCGTCTCGACGACATCTCGACCTGCATTACAAGCTGGTCGCCCGGCAGAACGGTCCTTCTGAATTTCACGTTGTTCATTGCCATGAAGTAAACCAATTTGCCACCGGGGTTATCCATCCCGTTCAACAGGAGAATACCGCCGGTCTGTGCCATCGCCTCCACGACGAGGACGCCGGGCATGACGGGTTTCTGGGGAAAATGGCCCTCGAAGAACGGCTCATTTGTGGAAACGTTCTTGATTCCGACAACCTTCTCGTCGAGCTTGAAGTCGACAATCTTGTCGACAAGAAGGAACGGATACCGATGCGGAAGGATTCTCCTGATCGCCTCGTTGTCAAAAATGACGCCGGCAGTTTTGGTGAACTGATATTTCTTTACAATTTTCTTCTGCTGATAAAGTTTCCTGATCTTCTTCGCGAACTGGACATTATGGGGATGACCGGGACGCGCGGCGAGGATCTGGGCTTTCATCGGCGCACCGACAAGTGCGAGGTCGCCAAGAAGATCGAGAAGTTTATGACGGGCGGGCTCGTTCTTGAACCGGAGAGTTTTGTCGTTCAGTATCCCGCTCGAACCGAGTATGATCGAGCCGTTGATTCCGAGTTTCTTGCCGAGCCTCCTCAGTTCATCGGGGCTCATCTCATCATCAACGATCACTATTGCGTTATCAAGGTTCCCGCCCTTGATCAATCCATTCTCGCGGAGCATTTCGACTTCCTTCAGGAAGCAAAAAGTCCTCGCGGCAGAAAAGTCTTTTATGAATTCTTCCTCCAGTGAGAACATGCCTGTGTGCTGACTTCCGAGAGCAGGATTCTTGTAATCGATCATTATCGTTACCCTGAAATCATCCAGGGGTAGTGCCACCATCTGCACTTCTTTCTTCTCGTCGAGGTACTCGACAGTTTGATCGATAATGAGATAATCTTTAGGAGCGTCCTGACCGGTGAAACCCGCTTTCAGCAGTACATCGACAAACGGTTTCGAGCTCCCGTCACCGACCGGCGGCTCCGGCGCGTCCACCTCAATTATTATGTTATCGATCTCGAGTCCTGCGACCGCGGCGAGAACATGTTCCACCGTATGAACTTTCACGTCACCGATACCGAGAGTCGTTCCCCGCGAAACGTCCACGACGAAATCGGCAAGCGCCGGAATTTCAGGCTTCCCACCAACATCCGTGCGCCTGAAAACAACGCCGTGGTTCTCCGGGGCCGGCAGGAAAGTGATTGTCGATTCGCAGCCGGTATGGAGTCCGACGCCCGATATGGAAACTCTATTTGTAATGGTACGCTGTTGAACAAGCATGAATAAGACTACTCCTTTTGACGATGTTCTGCCGGTTCACCTTGCGTGACCGACTTGGCCAGCTCGTCCACCCGGTGCTGGAGCGCGGTGAACTCCTGGACGATACGCGGGAGCATTTCCATCGCTCCCCAGATGCGAAGGGTATCCCGAAGTTCTTTTGCAGGATAACCGAAATAAGTCTTGCCCGGCTCATTTATCGATTTTGCCACGCCCGATTGGGCACCGAAGCTCGTGTTATCGGCAATATCGAGATGGCCGGCGAACCCGACCTGACCGCCGATCATGCAGTGTCTGCCGATCCGAGTGCTCCCCGATATTCCCGACTGAGCCGCGATTACAGTGTTCTCACCGATAACCACGTTATGCGCAACCTGTACCAGGTTGTCAATTTTGGCACCGCGGCAGATTTTCGTTTCCCCGAGAGTTGCCCGGTCAATAGAACAGTTTGAGCCGATCTCCACGTCATCTTCGATTACCACAATCCCGAGCTGTGGTATCTTTTCATAAGTACCGTCCTGTTTCGGCGCAAAGCCGAAACCGTCGCTTCCCACCACGGTCCCGCTGTGGATGATGACGTGGTTCCCGATCCTACAACCGTGGTATATCGACACGTTCGAATAGAGGAGCGAATCGTCTCCGACTATCGCGCCAGCACCAACGACCGTTCCGTTATGGATTGAACTTCTATCCCCGATCGTCGCGCCGTCAAGTATATTTGCGTAGGCGCCGATCCGGACATTCTTCCCTATTGAAGCTTTAGGCGAAACGTAGGCGAGAGAATGAATACCTTCCGGCAGGATCTCAGGCGGAGGGACGAGCGCCTTCAGCGCAAACACGAACGCGACATACGGATCCTTCGTGCGCAGGAGAACGATGTCTTTGCGGTCCGTCCTGAATTCTTCGGAGACTATTATTGCCGATGCTTTCGTGACGGCCGCATGTTTCTCATACTTGGGATTCGAAAGGAATGTGATGTCACCTTTCTTTGCCTCCTCAATCTTCGCGATTCCCGAAATCTCAACGCCGGCATTTCCTTCAATCTTCGCACCAATTATCCGGGCGATCTCGGATATTCTCATTAATGCACGCCGGGGGGAGCTGTCTGGGTACCCGCAGGATTCGTGGTCGGCTTGTTGGCAGTAATCTTCAGCTTGCTGAGCACATCCTGCGTGACGTCGTACTTGTCATTCGCAAACATAAGGAGTACCTGGCCGCTTTTGTCGAATATGTAATCGTAGCTTCCATCCTTCGCGACGTCCCCGATTGCTGTCAGGACTTTTTCCTGGATGGGACGCATTATTGCGTTTTGCTGTTGAAACAGATCGCCGTTCTGTCCGAATCTTTGATTCCTCAGATCGGAAATCTTCTTCTGCATATCCGCAAGCTTGGTCTCTTCCTCGATCCTCGCCTGTTCGGGAAGAATCAACCGTCTCTTCTGATAATCATCTGCTTCCTGCTGAAACTGTGTTTGCAGTTTACTGATATCTACCTGCCACTGGGCAACCAGAGCGTCGAGTTTGCCCTGCGCTTCGACAGCGTCGGGATATTGTTTCATTATTTCCTGGGTGTCGACCCAGCCGACTTTCTGCTGGGCAGCCGCGATCACAGGAATAAGAAGGACGACCGCGCCGGCTATCAGCCAACGATTAGAACCCCTCGTCTTCATACACACCTCACTTTGTAGCCTGCTGATTTAAAATATCGAGAACTTTATATGTAATGTCGTAAGCAGGGTCAGCGTAAAGGACGACGGCAATGTTGTCGTTCTTGTCCAGCACATATTGCATCTTCTGGTCTCTCGCGACTCTGGCGATCACGGTGTACACCTTGTCCCTGATCGGCTTCATCAGTTTCTGCTGAGTTATGTCCAGCTCTCCGCCCTGCGACATTTTCTGCTGGCGGTAGGCAAGGATCTGCTGCTGCAATGTCCCGATTTCCTGTTGCGCCTGTTGCTTGGCCTGATCGGTCATCATCGCCGCCTGTTTCTGATAGGAATCGACCTTGCCCTGGTATTCCGCCGTCATCTGGTCAACGGTATCGCCCCATGCTTTCACGAGCGCGTCAATTTTCCGCTGGGCGGCCTGAGCGTCCGGCAGTTGACCGAGGATGAGTGTTGAATTGACATATCCTATTTTCAAAGTTGAATCCTTGGGTGACGCGGCGAACATGAATCCGAGAGCGGATATGATTACTGCCGCTGAAATAAGCACTACTGACTTTTCTTTCACTTTCTACCTCTTTTTTAGTTTTAACTAAAATAACAGTCCTGAACCTTAAAATCCCTTCCCAAACTGGAAATGGAAATGCCAGCCGGATTTGGGGTAATTGGGGGAGACCGAATCAAATCCGTAGCCGTAATCGAAGCCAATCAGGCCGATCGGGTTGATCATGACGCGAGCACCGACACCAGCAGATCTGGCAAGCTGAAATATATCGGTATGCGCAAAATCCGAATAGACATTGCCGCCTTCCGCAAACATGAGGAAGTAAAGCGGTATCGGGTCCTGCGTGATCGAGAACCTCAACTCAAATGTCTGTTTGAAGAGGACCCTTCCGCCGGAAGGTTCACCGCTCGGCGTGTCGGGGACCTTAGGTCCGACTACTCGATCGTCATATCCACGGAGCGGAGTTGTAGAAATATAGCCGAGCCCGGTTCCTCCCATGAAGAAAAGATCGAACGGTTGAAGCTGGGGAGAATTCCTGGTCAGGGTACCGAGGACGCCGAACAACGATCCGCTGTAGAGCACGATGCGGTTCGTCCCGAACAGAGGAGCGTACCAGTCGGCCGAGAAGACGTGCTTGTGAAAACTTACATTACCCGGAAGAACCGGAGGGCCTGAGATCTCGTCGCTCAAGGAAACACTGGAACCGACCGAGGGGAAAATGGGACTGTCCGTGCTGTTCCTCGAAATGACCTGTGTAACGCTGAACTCAGTGGTAAGTCCCGGCGTATAAATTCCGCCGCCGTTGATGACATTGTTTCTTTGAAGAGTCACGATCCAATCACCACGGAAGTAATCGTCGGGCCATCTCAACCTGCGGCCGATGGTGAGCGACGCACCAGTCATCTGCAGGTCATAGTAGATCACCTGTCGCGTGTCGAAGAGATTCATGCCGAGCGAAGTGGGCGTGTCCATAAGCCACGGCTCGTTGAAGCCGAGCTGGAATGTCCTGTAATACGAACTTACGCCAAACTGCCAGGTGAATGTGAGCGCCTGGCCGGCTCCACCCTGGAGCGGATGCTTCAAATCGAAATTGTTGAAGCTGACACCGATCGATCCCGTGAAACTGTAAAGCTGGCTGTATCCGACCGACATATTGAACGTGTCGCTCGATTTCTCTTCGACACCGTACGATACATTCACCGTCGAATCGTTGACAATATTATAATCGGGTTTGATTTTGTCTGAATTAAAATAATTCAATTGCGACAACTGTCTGACGCTCCGGATAATTAACGATCTCGAGAAATAATCGCCCGGCACCGTGAACAATTCCCGCCTTATTACCTTGTCCTGGGTTTTCGAGTTCCCGGTTATGAGAACCTGACCGATATGGAATTGATTCCGCTCGTAAATCTTCACATCGATGTCCATTGAATCCGAGCCTACCTTAGTCTCCGAAGGTATCGCGTTAAACGTCAGGTAACCTGTATCAAGGTAGAGTGATGCCACGTCTGTCTGATCCTTGTTGCCGCGCAGATTCTCCTCAAATTTCTGCTTGTCATACACGTCGCCTTCCTTCAAACCGAGACGTTCGTTCAGCGCGGACGATGGATATTTTGTATTCCCCTCCCAGACGATGTGTCTTATGTAGTACTTGTTCCCCTCGTAGACGTTAATGTGAATATTCATGTATTCCTTGTCGGGGCTGTACCATGTTGAGTCCGACACGATCGATGCATCGACGTACCCGTTCTTGTTGTAGTAATCCAGAATCTTCTGTTTGTCGTCCTCGTATTTCTTCGGGTCGAACTTCGCGCTCCTCCAGAACATCCACCAGACTTTCTCATGGGTGTCGTCCATAGCGCCGCGCAGGTCGCCGTCCGAGATCGATTTGTTCCCGCTGAACGTGATCGACTTGACGACGACTTCTTTGCCTTCGTCGATCTTCAAGACGAGGTTGACCGGTGCGCCGGACGTGTCCGCTACAGGTTCAAGTTCCGGATTTATTTCGGCGAGGAGATATCCTTTGTCCTCGTACTTCTTCATGATATTGTACTTGAGCGTACTCAGCGCGTCCTGAGTTACAATTTGACCTTTGACCAGATTGATCTGTTCTTTGATGTCCTTTTCACTCAGCTCATCGTTCCCCTTGATCACGATATCGTTCAGTCGCGGGTACTCCTGGACCTTGATAAGGAGGAAGACTCCGTTTTCTACCTGGTTGTCGATGAGAACCTGAATATCTGAAAAGATCCCGAGGGACCAGAGTTGTTTTATCGCCTGCGAAATTTCGTCGCCGCCCTGGACAATTTCGTTTCCAATCCTGAGGCCTGAATAGCGGATTATGGCGCCGGCGTCCGTCTGTTTATTTCCCTCGACTGATATCCCGAGAATCTTCAGAGATGGCTGCTTTGGCGCGACCTGGGCCCGTGCATTTGCGGAAACGACGATTAGAGACAACAAAAGGACTACATACTTCATGGGATCAATTTTCTAATAAAGAGTTGTATTATGATATCTTTCGGGCAGAAGCTGCGTCCTCGCGCGTGTTTTCATGAGGGTTACTTCGGTTTTCTTATTCCGGGCAAGTTAAGCCGTTCTGACCTTTGAGTTATTGAATAGTTTGAACGTGCTTCACCTGTTCGCTCACGAGTCCGAATCGCCGTTCCCGCTTCTGGAAGTCGCCGATGGCGTCGTAAAGATGTCTTCTCCGGAATTCGGGCCAATACACTTTTGATATGAAAATTTCCGTATATGCGAGCTGATAAAGGAGGAAATTGCTTATCCTTAGTTCACCGCTTGTTCTTATGAGCAAATCGGGATCCGGAATCCCAGCGGTTGTCAGGTAGTTTCCGATAAGTGACTCGCTTATTCCCTCGATGGAAATCTTTCCATTAAGAACATCCGAAGCAATCTTGCGGACTGCCTCCGCGATATCCCAGCGACCGGAATAGCTAAGCGCGAGGTTCAAATTGAGACCGGTATTGTTCCTTGTCTTTTCAAGACCGTCGTATAATTCGCGGCGAACACCGAGGGGAAGAGAATCGACGTCGCCGATGAATGTCAGACGCACATTGTTCTCGTGAAGTTTATCTGTCTCATCGCGAAGAACCTTGACGAGCAGCCGCATTATGGTCGACACTTCCTGCTCTGGCCGCTTCCAATTTTCTGTCGAGAACGCGTATAGTGTAAGGTGCTTCACTCCGAGCTGTCCGCAGGCCTCCACGATGTCGCGAACGGAGCTCACGCCCTCGCGATGACCGGCAGCTCTTGGTAGCCCCCTCTGTTTGGCCCAACGACCATTTCCGTCCATTATGATCGCAATGTGCTCCGGAATACTGCCGCTTGCTTTCAGATTTTCCTGCAGCCTGCGATCGTCGGGAGTGAACTTGATCAAACTTTCCGCCTTAATTTTTGCTGTAAAATTTAAACCGGCATGCGGTAAGAATCAAGGATTCCAAAGCTTGCCGAGGCATTTAACATTCATATTCACCGAAGGTTACGACGCTAAAGCGAAACCGGACTATCTCCAGTCAACCAACTGAACCGTATCCAGGTCTGCATCGAAATAGGCTGCACCAAGTGAATCGGTTCTCCATACGGCCACCCCTTCTGCCGACAGTTCGCTCAATACCTCGGGTGATGGATGACCAAAGCTGTTGTTGGCGCCCACTGAGATCGCCGCATAAGTAGGGTGAACCATCTGAACAAATTCGATTCCAGAACTGGTATTGCTGCCATGATGTCCCACTTTCAACACATCCGAAGCGAGGAACTTACCGTAGACGCGCACGAGATCGCGCTCAACAATTTTCTCGGCATCGCCGACAAGGAGGAAACTCTCTTTGCCCACACAGACTTTCATGACGATTGAACCATCGTTCAATCTTGTTCGGTAGGAATACCCGCCTTCGCCGGTATATTTGCGATTCGGATGAAGAACATAAATCCTGCATGATGCCGATGAATCAAGTGTCATCCCCGCGTGTGCAACAACGGTTCTGATACTCATTGAACGAACAGACGATTCCAGGTTATGCCATGTTGAGGATTGAGAGAACTGGTCCGGATATACGAAACAGTTCACCTTGATCTTGCGGATCACCGACAGAGCACCACCGATGTGGTCGGAATGGAGGTGTGTCATGATGAGATAATCAAGAGTCCTTACTCCCCGTCTTTCGAGGAAAGGAACTATTGCGCGCTCGCCCGCATCCGAATTTCCAAATTTCATTCCGCAATCGACCAGAATGTTCTTTCCGTCCGGCAACTGGAGAAATATCGAGTCACCCTGTCCGACATCAAGGACGTATATGCTTGCGGATTGCTTCGTGAAGTATGAAGAGAACAAGATAAGGTCAGCACCTAGGAGAACGCCGACGGCAGCCTTTTTCCACAGGGCGTTTCCTCCGAATCCTGCAGTGGCGGCAAGCCAGATAAAATATAGAATGGCAAAAGTGCCGGTTGATTCCGTAAATCGCACGCTGCTGAATCCAAAGGAGCCGAGGACAGAATTCGTCTTCAAAATTGCAAAAGCAATCATTTGCGAAGCTGAACCGAAGATCGAGGCGATTCCTCCTGATAGAAAGCTGAGCGCAAGGAATGTGAATGACATGGCGATAAAAATTCCGGACATCGGGACCACCAGGAGATTCGCGGCGACACTTATCAACGACACTCGATTAAAATAGAAAGCGGTGAGAGGCACCGTACCGATCGTGGCCGATAATGTCAGAATGGAAACCGACACGATTGAGCTGGTCAGAGTTCGTTCCTCGAGACGGGGAAAAGATCTTTTCACCAGGTTTGAAATTCTTCCATGGAAAAACGTTATCGAAGAGACTGCGGCGAACGAAAGCTGGAAACCCGGAGAGAAAAGCTGCGCCGGGTTAAACACCAGAATGACAAGCGCGGCGAAACCAAGAGAGTTAAGAACTTGCGGTCTCCTCTGAAGAAATAGACCGAAGAGAACCACCACTGCCATCAGAACGGCCCGTGAGATGCTGGGGGTCAATCCGATTATGAACGCATACAGAATGAGGACGGGCGCGATAGCGAAGAATCTGAGCCTTCGAGGAATCCTGAAGAGCGACGCTAGTGCCATGAGGATCCCGGTGATAAAGCCGACATGCAGTCCCGAAACGGCGAGAATATGAATCGTGCCTGAATTTACAAAATCGTCGCTGACTTCCTTGTCGATTCCCATTCTCTCACCGAGAAGCATTCCCCTGGCAAGTTCCGCTTCTTCTCCGTTCATGTATTTTCTTATTCTTTCGCGGAGGGAATTTCGAATTGGATCGACAATACTTCCTTTGAAATTGAATCCGGTATATCGGGAGACCGCAAGGATATCTTTGTCGCTTTTCGTGTAGATCCTGCCGGAGATGCCCGAAAGCGCATAGTAGGCTTTCAAGTTGAACTCCCCAGGATTCCTCGCGTCGGCAACCGAACCCGGTTTTCCGGTGAAGATGATTCTATCGCCAGGCTTGAAAACCCGCGAAGAGCCGGCATTGACGATCAACTCGCCGGGAATTTTCGTCCAGCTGGAATCATACCCGTAGCAGTTGATAAGCAGGTATACAGGTTTCGTGGAATCCCTCGGACACTCATCTATTGTCCCTTCGAAACAGCGATATTCTCCGAGTGCCGGCGACCTCAGAGCCGCGGTCCTGCTGCTCATGTAGAACGCGAAAGAAAAAGTGAGCGCGCAATAAACAGAAAACGCGGCGACGATTCCTATTCTCTCTTTCTTTAGAAAGAACCACGTCACCAAAATAATAATGAAGCAGACCGTTAAGACCAGGAACGCGTGGACGTGTTGCGGGAATTCTCGCCCGAGAAAGATTCCGATCATCGAGAATACCGCCGCCTTGAATGCAGGAAGATTCCTCAAGATGCCGCCCTGACATTGGTTCGTGATACTTGCCCGGTGATCTCACTCAGCCGTTCGACACATTCACATCGAACGCGGTGAGATCTAAATTCTATAATGACAACCTACGCTGCTGTTGTTCTCCCACGCAGCGAGTGTAACGATCAATCCGTTTCTAACCGCATTGCGCAGACCGATGAGTTCATCGGTGAGATGAACGGCTCTGTAGAAGTTCTCAATTTCAGATTCGAGATGTCGCAATTCGCGGATTGCTCTTCTGAGTCGCCTGGTCGTCCGGACTAACCCGACATAATTCCACATAATATGTTTAAGAACGCTCATATCCTGGCTGATAAGCGCAGGGTCGGCGGTCTCTGTGCCCGTATCCTGCCAATGCGGAATATTGTTGATCGACGGATCGCTTGAGGTTCTCAGCTCGTCTCCAATTCGTTGCGCGGCTCGGCAACCCCAAACAAGTCCCTCGAGGAGCGAAGTGCTTGCCAGCCGGTTCGCGCCATGGAGACCGGTACAGGAAACCTCCCCCACCGCGTAGAGCGAGTCGACAGAAGTCCTTCCCCACTCATCAACCCAAACTCCGCCGCAAAAGTAGTGAGCCGCCGGCACGACAGGGACAAGGTCGTGTGTAATGTCGATCCCATACTGCAAACAACTCTGGAATATAGAAGGAAAGTGTTCTTTGATTTTGTCGGAAGGCATGTAGGAAAAAAGATCCAGGTAGACATTCGAAACGTCATTTGAGAGCATCTCCTGGTGAATGCTGCGAGACACGACATCACGTGGAGCGAGGTCCATCCATTTCTTGTCGTACTTTTCCATGAAAGGTTTTCCGTCGGAATTTACAAGTCTCGCCCCGGCGCCCCGGACCGCTTCAGAAATCAGAAAGCACGGAGCGTTCGGGAGATAAAAAGCTGTCGGATGAAATTGAACGAACTCGCAGTTTATCACCCTTGCACCCGCTCTGTACGCCATTGCGAGGCCGTCGCCTCTCGCACCGAGAGGATTTGTGGTTCGCAAGTAGATTTGTCCGAGTCCTCCGGTCGCAAGTATGGTCTTCTTCGCGAGGCAGCGGACCACCGCCTTGCGCTCCTGGTCGAGAAGATATGCTCCCACGCACGAAATCGGATCGTAAACTCTCAGCCGATCTAGTGAGTGGTGCGCGGGCGTGAGAAGATCCACCGCAGTATGGCCGACCAGAAGTTTGATTCTCGAATGAGATCTGACCTTTTGCAGAAGAGATATCTCGATCGCTTTCCCGGTCGCATCGGTGGCATGCGCGATCCGGTCTATTGAATGCCCGCCTTCTCTGACAAGCGACAGCTCATCGTTCTCCGCGCGATCGAAGGGGACGCCTACTTTTTCGACAAGGATTTCCTTAGCCAGGCGCGGGCCTTCGTTGGTCAGAATTTCGACCGCGCGCGGATTGCAGTACCCCGCACCTGCCCGAAGGATATCCTCCGCGAGAAGCTGCGGCGAGTCGTGATGACCGGTATAGACTATCCCGCCCTGCGCGTAGTATGTGTTCGATTCCTCCGGGTTGGTCGATCGGCTCACGAGCGTGACTCTGGCACTGCTATCCGCGAGCTGAAGTGCTGCGATCGCCCCCGAAATGCCGCTCCCAATTATAAGAACATCGGTCTCAAAATCAGCCGGCTCACCGTAGAGTGCGTTCATTGTGCCGATAAGATAATATCCGGCAGACTAATTTCGATGAGAACTACAGGCAAGCAATCAACCTATTGATATCATGCGCTGGACCGCGCGTGAGGCACGCACCCTGATGTCTTCAGGGACATCGATTACAAATTGTGTTTTCCTGAGCGCGTCGAGAGTGTCTTCAAGAGTTATCTGGTTCATGTGAGGGCAACGGATATTGCAAAGGTGCAGCATTTCTTTGTCCGGATTCGCGGCAGCAACATTGTCGCCCATCGCGCATTCGGTAAGAAGCAGATACCGTGGAGCGCTTGTCTTCTCAACATATCGTACCATAGCCGTGGTACTACCGGAAAAATCGGAAGCCTCGACGACTTCAGGGCTGCATTCAGGATGTGCCAGTATGACGACGTCGGGGAATTGCTTGCGGACATTGTTGATATCTTCCACGGTGAATCGTTCGTGAACTTCGCATCTCCCTTTCCATCCGATGAGCTCGAATTTTCCTTCGATAATTGTTCCGTCCTTCTTCGGAAAGACAATCTTCTTTCCGGTTTCTGCGGCAACGTTCCTGGCGAGATATTCGTCCGGGAGAAAAATGACCACGTCGCTGTCGAGCGCGTTCACGACCGCAGCCGCATTCCCCGATGTACAGCATACATCCGACTCGGCCTTGACATCCGCATAGGTATTGACATAAGTGACGACGGGGACTCCGGGGAACTGAGCTCTTAGTTTGCGGACATCTTCCGCTGTAATACTCGCCGCAAGCGAGCATCCCGCTTTCTCCGAAGGGAGGAGGACCGTTTTACCGGGATTTAATATTTTTGCCGTCTCCGCCATGAACTTCACGCCGCAAAAAATAATAATGTCCTTGTCTGTTTCGGCAGCTTTCCGCGACAATTCCAGAGAATCGCCTACAAAATCGGGGATCGAATAATAGAGCGCAGGTTCCATGTAATTGTGGCCAAGGATCACGGCGTTTCGTTCCGCCTTGAGACGGTTTATCTCGTAAGCCAGTTCGGATTTGTATCTCAATTCCGGTTCCGGTACGACATCCCGGAGTTTCTCTTTCATAAATGTATATGTTTCTTGAACTGTCATCTCTAACTCTCTTTCTCTATCTGTCTATCATCAAGCTAATGTCCATAACGGTGACTGAATGTGTCAGGGCACCGATCGAAATGTAATTGACACCTGTGGCAGCGACGGCAGCGACGTTAATCATGTCTATGTTGCCAGATGCTTCGAGCTCGGTACGTCCCGCGACGAGATCAACGGCGGCGGCCATTTCCGGAACGCTCATATTGTCGAGGAGTATTCTGTCCACATTAAGTGTAAGGACCTCTCTCAACTCATCCAGGTGCCGGACTTCCACTTCTATCTTCGTTCCTTTAGGCGCGTGGGCCCGTGCCCGCTCTACGGCAGTGAAAATACCGCCGGCCTGGGCAATGTGGTTGTCCTTCACGAGTATCATATCAAACAGGCCTGCTCTATGGTTCTGTGCGCCGCCAATTTTCACAGCCATTTTGTCCAGGATCCTCAGACCGGGCACAGTCTTGCGCGTATCGAGAACAACTGCCCGAGTTCCAGCAACCGCGCGGACGAAATGGCGTGAAGTTGTGGCAATGCCCGACATTCGCTGAAGAAAATTCAGCGCCACACGCTCGCCAGTCAGAATTGCCCTCCCCGGGCCGCTTATCGTCCCGATCATTTCGCCTTTCTGCACATCTGTGCCGTCTGGCGCAAGTGGTACCACCCTGACATTATTGTCCAATAGACAGAATGTCTTCTCCGCAATTTCCCATCCTGCTATCACACCTTCGGTCTTTGCTATGAATCTTCCGCGAACAACAGCAGTGGTCGGAACGATCGACTCCGTAGTCACGTCGCCGGTTCCGATGTCCTCCACAAGAGCGCGCCTGACTATAGATGTAATCTCATCCTGCACCGTCGCTGTTGTCGGACGATCCAATATTGAATTCAAAGATTGTCCTCGTTTTATTCCGCGATACAATTTAACCAGGAACGGGTCTACAAGGCAACGTTTAGTGTGAAGTGCGATTTGTCACTGCAAAAATCAAAGCGAACCCAATTAAGAATCGGACTTTACGGCACCTTTGCATGTCGTGCGGTTAAACATGGCGGCAAAGCCTGCCGAGAGGCCGCAAAGATTGTCAGCTGGTTATCAGAAGTCAGCATGTGCGCCCACCGTTTTCGATTTCTTGATACTCTGACGCAAATTCAGTAGTTTGCCACGTAGCTGAACAGAATATCGTCTTCTGTTCCCGATTTCTGAGACCAATGAAAATCACCCTATACCGCACTTTTCCTCCGCACATCCAAAAGTTCGTGCGTGCGTTGTATTCTCTCGTTCCTTTTCAACTCCGGATGGGACGGGGCTACAGACAAACCATGAAACTGATTCGCGCGCAAGAATTCTGGAATCGCAAGCAGATAAAAGAATGGCAGCTAGCGAACCTGAAAAAGATTGTCTCGTACGCCTTCGAATCTGTGCCTGGCTACAGACAGATTTATCGTGAAGCGGGAGTCTCGCCTTCAGAACTTAATACGCTCGAAGACATAAGACATTTCCCTTTCGTCTCAAAGGAGCTGCTTCGAGACAATCTTCGGGAATTCACTTCGGACCGAATCCCAAAATGGAAACTGCTTTATCGAACCACGGGAGGATCGACCGGGATCCCATTCGGCTTCAACATTCTCCAAGCGGACATAGAGAGAGAAGCCGCCTTCCTGCACAACGCATGGGCGAGAGCCGGCTGGCAGCGCGGAGAAATGTCAGCCCTTCTTAGAGGAGCGTTCGTCGGTTCCGAGAAAGAAATCTGGGAATATGACCCGTTTCTGAAAGACCTCAGACTCTCGTCATATTTTTTGAATGCCCGAACCTATTCTAGATTTCTCGAAATCCTATCGCTCAAGAAGCCTGTACACTTGCAGGCATATCCATCTGCCGCCACAATCTTCGCGGACCTGGTCCTGCGGAACAACGACGCCGGGAAGCTACGTTTCAAATTACTTCTCCTGGGATCCGAAAATCTTTACGATTGGCAGAAGACAAAAATCATGGCTGCCTTTCCGGAGTCAAGGATCTTCTCGTGGTATGGACATGCAGAGCAGGTCCTCTTCGCGCCAATGTGCGAGCACTCCGGCAACCTCCATCTCGATCCGTTCTACGGCTTCGCGGAAATTCTCGACCGGCAGGATAAAGAGACGGAGGCGGGCGCGACTGGCGAGCTTGTTGGGACTTCCTTCTGGAATCTCGCAACACCTTTCATTAGATACAGGACGATGGACATGGCGCGTAAGGGAGCTCTCGAATGCAGCGAATGCGGTAGAAATTACCAGCTTTTGTCATCAATCGACGGAAGGCTGCAAGAACTTATCGTCACCAAATCCGGAAGATTCATATCGATGACGGCACTTAATATGCATTCGAACGTGTTTGACAATGTGAAACAATTTCAGTTCCGGCAAACGCAGGCGGGAAAGGTGACTTTCAATATCGTAAAGAACATAAACTACAGTAATCATGACGCCGAGAATATCCGAAAAGAATTATTGAAGAAGCTCGGCACCGATGTGGATCTTGAATTGGCTTACGTCAACAAGATAGAAATACCACAGAGCGGGAAATTCAGATTCTTGATCCAGGAGTTACCAGTGGCTTACGGAGATCATGCAAGACATTAGCGAATATTTTCGCAACTTATCCGTCGCGATCCACAAAGGTGGAACAGATTATCCGACCGTCCCACCGTTCAATCCGTCGAAGAGATATCCCGAGTACGATCGGCGTCTTGAAACTGGCAGTGAAGAAAATGCGGCGTATGAGGGAGTAAGGAACGCACTCCATTTGCTCGACCTCGACCGTTCCAACTATGATACGCCGGATTGGAATCCTCTCGGAGAGATCATAGTCCCGGGAAATACGGTGGTCATCAAACCGAATTTCGTGCTGAGCGATCATTACCGCGGTGGAAATCTGTTTTCCGTGATAACGCATCCTTCGGTCATCAGAGCGGTGGTGGACTACGCGTTCAAAGCTTTGCGAGGCACCGGCCGGATAATAATTGCCGACACTCCACAGATGGATTGCGA
This sequence comes from Candidatus Kryptoniota bacterium, assembly GCA_036567965.1. NCBI lineage: Bacteria > Pseudomonadati > Candidatus Kryptoniota > Candidatus Kryptoniota bacterium. The sequence continues at coordinate 31,215 of DATCTN010000024.1, read as the reverse complement.
CTTCGGTGAGCTACTCGAGCGGACAAATCTGCCGGCCATCCAGGAACTATACAAAACCACTTTCGGATTCGACATACCCGTTAGGGATTTGCGTCAGTTCTGGTTCAAGTACAAGGACGAGAATTATGTAGCGAGCCAGGAAAGGCGGCAGAGACTTCCCGGTGACCCGGAGGGAAACCTTGTCATCAACCTTCACGGAAAAAGCGCGTTCGATTCGGTCAGAAACACAAACTATTACGGCGCCGATTACAACAGGGACGAAACCATTTCACATCACACCGGCGCGAAACAGGAGTACATGGTCTCGAAGACCGTGCTCGGCGCGGACGTACTGATCTCGATTCCGAAATTGAAAGTCCACAAGAAAGTCGGCGTAACGCTGAACGCGAAAGGATTTGTCGGAACGATCACGAACAAGAACTATTTGGTGCATTATACGATCGGCGAACCTGGAAAGGGAGGCGATCAGTTTCCGGCCGGATTCTTGACCGGAAAGGTGAAACTGATTGTTGCTGTCCAACGGTATCTATACGATGCGCTACTTGCAAAAAGAAATAGAGCGGGATCGATTCTCTTCCGTATGATATATACACCGTACAGAAAATTCCTCAAACCGATGTTGAAGAAAACTACGTCAAAGATTGTCCTTCTCGACGGCGGCAACTGGCACGGAAACGACAGCGCCTGGCGTATGGTGTCTGACCTGATGAAGATTTCAATTTACGCCGACAAAAACGGAATCATGCGCGATTCGCCCCAGCGAAGAGTCTTTTCAGTGGTGGATGGAATTATCGGCGGAGAAGGCAACGGTCCACTTTTCCCCGACGAGCGGAAAGTCGGTGTGATTGTCTCGGGCTTCAATCATCTGGCGGTGGACATTACTGCCGCAAGGTTAATGGGATTCGACTGGAAAAAACTTCATTGGGTTACCGATCTGCTCGAGAACAAGTATTACGATTTCTATGTAAGTGATCCCTCGAGAATCGAAGTGGCGAGCAACGACGAAGAGTTCAAGGAACTGATGCGTTCAGAAAAGAGCTTCCTCTCGTTTGTTCCTCATCCCGGCTGGATAGGATTTCTCGAGTCTGCACCGAGTAAGAAATGATGCACGAGTTTCCCTCGAAGATCTTTCGACAATAAATCGGAAGTGAGCTTTTCCGATTTCCCCGTGTCCGAAAGCGCAGCGCTCAGCGTTCGCAGTTTTTGAGTTATACCCTTCAGTCCATATATTCATAGTTACTGATCCGGAGCTCGTTTTTCCGGACGGGCTGGAGCGTCAGGACTCTTAAGTTTGACAATTTTTTTTAGGACGATCGTGCTCGTCCTTCTCACTTCATGATTGGCCCGGGGCCGCGGGAAATCCCCGGACAAACGAGAATCAAGGAGAGGCTATGAGATTTGGAAAATTCGACGACAAGAAACGCGAGTATGTAATCACCAGGCCGGATACTCCACTTCCCTGGATTAACTATCTCGGATGCGAAACTTATTTCGGCATTATCTCAAATACCGGAGGGGGATATTCATTCTATAAGGACGCTCGCATGCGCAGGCTGACGCGTTACCGTTATAACAACGCGCCGTTCGACGTCGGAGGAAGATACATCTACGTGCGCGACAACACCTCCACGAAATTCTGGTCGCCATCATGGCAGCCGACGCAGAATAAACTTTCAGGATATTTCTGCAGACACGGGATGGGCTACACCGTGATCGGCTCGACGTACAACGGCATCGAGGCGCGGACGCGCTATTTCGTCCCGCTCGGAGAAAATCTCGAGATCTGGCAATTAACAGTAACAAATAAGCGAAAACGACGGGCAGCTTTGTCTGTATTCTCCAGTATAGAGTTTTGCCTTTGGGACGCGTGGGATGATCAGACAAACTTCCAGCGAAACTTCAGCACGGGCCAGGTAGAAGTTGACAAAGGAGTGATCTACCATAAAACAGAATACCGTGAGAGGCGGGATCATTTCGCGTATTTCGCGTGCTCCGAAAAGCTCGCCGGCTTCGACACACAGCGTGATACATTCCTCGGCGCATATCATGGTTGGGATAACCCGGTCGCGGTCGAACGCGGCAGGTCATTCAATTCCATCGCACACGGGTGGGCGCCGATGGGATCCCACCATGTGAAGCTCAATCTAAAACCGGGTGAAAGTAAGGAGATAATTTTCGTCCTTGGTTACCATGAAAATCCGGTCGAAAGCAAATTTGACCCGCCGGACTCACAGACGATCAACAAGAAGACTGTTAAACCGATTATCGCGAAATACCTTGTCAAGAAAAATGCGGATGACGCATTTGAGAATCTCAGGAAGTACTGGGACAGTGTTCTCGGGATCTGCCAGGTAAATACACCCGATGTCCACACTAATCGAATGGTAAACATTTGGAATGCGTACCAGTGCATGGCGACTTTCAATATATCGCGTTCAGCCTCATTCTACGAAAGTGGGATTGGGCGAGGACTCGGCTTCCGCGATTCGACGCAGGATCTTCTCGGTTTCGTGCAAATGGTTCCCTCGCGCGCACGGGAGCGAATTCTCGATCTCGCCGCGACGCAGCTCGAGTCCGGAGGCGCTTACCATCAGTATCAACCTCTGACCAAAAGAGGGAACAACGATATCGGGAGCAACTTCAATGACGATCCCCTGTGGCTGATCACAGGAGTTTACGCCTACATTCGCGAGACCGGCGACTGGTCCATTCTCGACGAGAAAGTGCCATACGACAACGATTCCTCTAAGGCGACTTCGCTTTACGAGCATCTTCACAGGAGTTTGAAGTACACAATCGACCGACTTGGCCCACACGGACTTCCGCTCATCGGGCGGGCAGACTGGAATGATTGCCTGAACCTGAACTGCTTTTCCGACACACCGGGTCAATCGTTTCAGACGACTACAAACAAAGAGGGCAAAGTGGCCGAGTCTGTATTCATCGCGGGTCTCTTCGTCGCATCGGCAAAGGAACTCGCAGAGATCGCGGATCTCAGAGGCGACACGAGACTTGCCGATACGTGCAGGTCCGAATCGAACAAGATGGAGGAAGTTGTCCGAAAGCACGGCTGGGACGGAGAGTGGTTCATCCGCGCTTACGACGATTTCGGAAGAAAGATCGGATCGAACGAATGTAATGAGGGAAAGATCTTCATCGAGTCGCAGGGGTTCTGCATCATGGCTGGCATCGGGATTGAAGACGGTCTGGCCAAAAGGGCGCTCGATTCGGTAAACAAGTATCTTGCGACAAAGCACGGCATCGTGCTTCAACAGCCCGCTTACTCGAAATACTATATCGAGTTCGGTGAAATCTCGTCGTATCCTCCGGGGTACAAGGAGAACGCCGGAATATTTTGTCACAACAATCCGTGGATCATGATCGCAGAGGCCCTCATCGGGAATGGCGATCGCGCTCACGACTACTATTCGCGGATCAATCCGTCCGCACGAGAAGCAATAAGCGATCTTCACAGATGCGAACCGTTCGTTTACTCCCAGATGATCGCGGGCCGCGACGCACCGACTCACGGTGAGGCCAAGAATTCCTGGCTTACCGGAACGGCCGCATGGAATTATTACGCGATAACGCAGTTCATTCTCGGAATCAGACCGACGCTGAAAGGACTCCGGATAAAGCCGATAATCCCATCGAAGTGGCCGGGGTTTTCGGCGACCAGAATTTATCGCGGGGTCACTTACCGGATTAACGTGAAGAGAGCCGCCAAGGGGAGCCGGGGCGTAATTTCAGTTGACGGAAAGACAGTGGAGGGTGAGATCATTCCGATTCCAAAAGGAGATATAAAGGCAGTCGACGTAGAAGTCCTTCTCTGATTGACAATGTTCTCACTTCCGTAAAGACGATTCGGGCTCGTCAATTAATATGCTGATTGGCGAGCCCGGTTGCTCTCAGTTCGATCCCACTTCCTTGCTGCTCATTCGTTAATCGCCCGGATCGATTTCGCTCCTCCCTGTCAGGTCCTCATCTTATCTCGATCAGATATTTCCTGATGATCTTATCGTCGTGAGTTACAATCTCTTGAAGAGCACCGCCGTTATTTTCTATTATTCTCCTCGAACCGATGTTCGAATCCTCGCACATTATGGATGCGGTTCTAATCCCGAGTTTTTTTACTTCCGGTAAAACGAGTCCAAGGATTTTGTTTCCATAACCCTTTCTGCGCTGGGTCGGTCGAATAGCGTAGCCTATGTGTCCGCCGTGCTCCTTCAATTTCAGATTCAATTCATGGCGAATGTTGACGTGCCCGATGAACATTCCCCTGTCGATGAGCCAGAAAGTTGTCGAAGGCACCCAACCTTCGACGAGATTCCTCCCGCGTGAATTATCCGCGTCGCCGCGGATGTAGGAGTCTATGTCGGACGGCCTGTCGGGATAGTTCCAGAAACCGGTGACATTCTCCTCATCGAATTCACGAAGAGCTTCTTTCCAGCTTGCTTCATACTTTCTGGACGGTCGTATGAGTTTCATGCTACGAATTCACAGACTTTTCCGGCAACTCCGATTGGACCGGAGGAGTCCACATGATCTCACTGAATCTATGTGTTGAAAGATCTTATGGATAGATGAAACCGCGATCTATGTAATAAGTAAGTCCGATCTGGAGAGAATTATCACTCTCTCCGTACTTAATATATGTGTTGTAGTCATTCATCCTTTGGTAATGCCAATAGTATGAACCTGAAAGGGACAGCTGATCTTCCACAAAATAATTGATCGTAAGGTTCAAGATGTTTGTAAAGTTCGTCCCTTGTTGATATGAGTTTTGAAAATTGTCAGAAAGAGTATTACCAGCCGAAAACACCAGCCTGTCGGTCAATTCGTAGTTGTAATCAATATTCAGCAAACCATCATATTGCTGCTTGACAGTCGAATATTTTATTAGGTTTGGTCCGCCGTCGATTGAGAGATTTATGGATATCTGGGAATTGAGAGAAAGTTGATGGCTCAAATCAGTATAGACGCTGATCGTTGGAGAAAGCTGCTCCTGGATCTTCGGGAACCAGTTAGAGCCGTACGAGTTTACATATTTCATCTGCAAGTTGATTCCGCCAATGAGACCCTCGGTCCTTGCGAACCTTAACTCGCCCGGTACTTCTCGCAAGTATGAGTCAGCATATTCGTTGATTCCATTTAATGAGACTCCGTCGTTGGAGAGTGCCTTCTCTATGTCCTGCCAAAAGAACTTGTCCGGTCTGACGTGCACCTGAGAGTAATAGCCCTGTCTGTAGAATTCCTGCGCGAGGTCTTCAATAGTCTTTTCGCTCAAGTCGCTGTTGGCGAGGTTCAATTGCTTCAATCTCTCTTGAAATCTTATGGCAGAGACGATTGAAGTTACATTTCTCATCTTTCCCCAGCCTATTCCAAGTGATAGGCTGTAAGTCTGAGATTTGGTCCCAAAATATTGATTCGATACGGACGTATAAGACTCGTACTGGTATGAATCGTGTAGGTCTGCCTGGACATTGGACCCGATTGAATAATACATTTCCCCCTCATCGGGATAATTTCTGTAGGTAAATGCTGCGTTGAGGTTGACATCGGAGATTTTGTTCTGCGTCTTGTTGACCAGTGGAGCGTATGGCGTGCCTGAGGATTGAGAGAAGTAATTCAGATAATTGCCGTAAATATCCGCGCTTAATGACAGGTATCTGTCGTCATTTTCTTTCAACAAGTAGTAATGGGGATAGAGAATTCCTGACAGGCTAGTGCTAAAGTTGTTGTAGTTATAAAATGACATTGTGTCGTTTGTCTTGTAGTAATCGGTTGAGAACCCGGCGGTCGACCAGAACGCGCGCAGGTCTGTCTCCGGAATCTTGAACTTTGAAAACACAGCCGGGTCGGCATTTCCCAATCCATAATTCTGTCCTGAAGCTATGCCGCACATCAATGCGATTCCCACCATGAGAACGATTGCACTTCTCATTTTTTCCTCCTGAAAATTGTTAATGCCTAAACCGACAAGACTATTCTAAGCCTGAAGTGAAGCAGCCCACTGAAGTCGTACGAGAACTGTCGCATACCTTTTGCCGCGCCACCCCGGCACCTGTATGATTTAGATGAAGGTAAATTGAATAAGCTGAAAAGTCAATGTTGGTTAGAGAAGGATTCCTGTCCGCCGCCTTGCCGGAGTTTGTCGGAACAGTCGCCGCAGAATCTATCTGTCTTAAGATCTATCTCTTCCACACCGGTTGAAGAATGCATGGCGCAGAGATAATTCCTGCAGTGAAGCAATCCGAATGTGTGGCCAAGCTCGTGCGCTGATTCTTTCAGAAGCCGGAGCGCAAAAAGATCGCGGTCAGGTTGAAGGCCGTAGAATTCTTCACTGAGACGGTGTGATGAGACGACCGCTGCCTTGCCGTCGAGCTGGGCTTCTCCAAAAACGTATGTAAGCACAGGGACAAACAAGTCGCCCGACGTTACGCCGAGTATTTTACCTTCGTAGGATTTGTACTTGTCGAGGAGAGCCGAAAGAAGTGGAGTAGACCCGTACTGGTTACGTGAAAAGTTGAATGCGAATGAGCCGTCGAGGGGTTTTACGGATGTCAGCTCGACGCCGGAGGAAAATATTTTCGACAGGCGCCTCGTCAGTGGAGACATGGCGGAAACGTCCACCGGATCTATCGCGACAATCAATATCGGCAACATTCTCAACAAACGGGTTATGTAATCCAGAGATCAGGGTTTCTTTAATCCGTATTTCGATATCTTGCTGTAGAGTGTGACCCTGTCTATGTCCAGCGCTTCGGCGGTTCGTGTGATATTCCAATTGTTCTTTTCGAGTATGCGAGCAATGTGCACACGCTCCATGCTCGTTATAGTATCGTCCTGCACGAATCCGTTTTCCTGAGATTGTGTAAGCTGGAACGGCAGGTTCTCGGGGCGGATCGCCGGTGGCTTTGCAAGCACCATCGCCCTCTCGACAACGTTTTCCAGCTCGCGCACGTTTCCGGGCCATTTGTTCCGGATAAGTAGATCCATTGCTTCGGGGGCAATCTCCAGCAAAGGCTTGTTCATGGAGGAAGCATATTTCTTTATAAAGTGATTGACGAGCGGCGGTATATCCACGCGTCTTTCGCGCAACGGCGGGACGAATACCGTGAAGACGTTCAATCGGTAGTACAAGTCTTCCCTAAAACTTTTGTCTGCCACAGCTGCTTCGAGGTCGCGGTTAGTCGCGCAGACTACGCGGAAGTCGCTGGAAATCACGTCGTTTCCCCCGACGCGGGTGAACTGCTTCGACTCGATGACGCGAAGAAGCTGTACCTGCATCTTCTGGCTTATCGCTCCGATCTCGTCCAGAAAAATTGTTCCTCCGTCCGCCATCTCGAACTTCCCTTTTCGCCTGAACTGGGCTCCGGTAAACGCGCCCTTCTCATGGCCAAACAGTTCGCTTTCGAGAAGTGTTTCCGGAACAGCGCCGCAGTTTACAGTAATTATCGGAAAATACCTCCTCGAGCTGTTCGCATGGATTGTCCTTGCAACCAGTTCTTTTCCCGTGCCGCTTTCTCCCCGAACCATCACGGTCGTATCCGTTTGCGCGACGGTTTTGGCCAGGTCGATGACTTTCTTCATTTGTGAACTCTCACCGATGATCTCGTCGACGCCGGATAATTCGGACATTTGCTGACGAAGTCTCCAGTTCTCATCAGCAAGTTTCTTCGTACGGAGAGCATTTTGCACAAGATGCGAAAGATGTTCCGGGTCCACCGGCTTCGTCACGTAGTCAAATGCACCCTCCTTCAGGGCCTGCACCGCGCTGTCAACGGCGGCAAAGGCCGTCACCATTATGATCGCCGCCGATTTATCTATTTCCTTTATCCGCTTCTGCAGCTCGAGGCCATCCATCCCGGGCATCTTGATGTCAAGGAGGATTATGTCCCACGGTCCGTTGTTCATCAATGTCAACGCGCGGTTCGCATTTTCAGCGGTCTCGACTCTGTAGCCGTCCTCCTTAAACCACTTGCCGAGCGAATCACGGACGGAAAGTTCGTCATCCACGACGAGTATGCTTGCCTGCTGTGTCTTCTGGTTGTTATTCATAAGGTCGTCTCAGTGTTCGTGCTCTTTGACAGTTTTGATTTGGCCGCAGCATCGGGATCCAGCGGCAGGATGATCGTAAATACGGAGCCCACATTTAGTTTCGATTCGACATCTATTCTTCCGTTATGCCGTTCGACGATACCGTGCACGACGGCGAGTCCAAGTCCTGTCCCTTTCCCGTCCTTCTTCGTGGTAAAGAACGGTTCGAAGATATGCTCCAGATCTTCGCGGCCAATCCCTAAGCCGTTATCGGAAACTCTTATGCGCTCCTCTTTTTCCTGCGGCCGGTATTCAAGTTCTATCTGAAGCTTCCCGCCGTCAGGCATGGCCTCGATCGCATTTATCTCCAGGGCGATCAATGCCTGCTCGATTTGCTGGGGATCGCAGATGATCTCAACCTCATCCGTCAGAATTTTCACTTCACTTTTCACATTGCTCATTGCCAAGTGATGGGCTATCAGCTTCAAGCTCTGCTCGATTATTTTCGACAGTTTCTGCGGCTGGAGCTCGCCGATCTTCTGTCTCGAAAACAGCAGAAGATTATTTACAATGTTTCCACAACGTGCGCTCTCATCGGCGATCATAGAGAGTTCCGTGTCAATCTCACTGGCTTCCTCACCAGTGCGGCCCTCCCTGGAAAGTTTCTTCCGAATCAGTTTGGCATATGCAAGGATACCAGCCAGAGGGTTGTTCAGCTCATGTGCCACGCTCGCCGCAAGCTTGCCGAGGGATGCCATCTTTTCCATATGTACCATGTTCGAGAGCGCTCTTCTCAGCTCGTCCGCCTTTTGCTCTACCCGCTCTTCGAGAGTCTGAGTCCAGCGCGTGAGCTCGTCATGTGCACGACTGAGCTCCTCGGTCATCTTGTTGAACGAAGTCGCGAGCTCACCGATCTCGTCGCTCGAACTCACGTCGATCCTATGACCCAGCTTTCCGCGCATCACTTCCTGCGTGCCGAGTATAAGTTTCCGGACGGGAATGTTCACCATTATCCAAATGAAGATACCCGCAAACAATGTCACGCCTACAATCATTAACGCGCCGCTCAAGTAACTGGTGTTCTTAAGCTGCGCGAGATTATCGTCAAGTCCCTTCAGCGGGAGCATGACGTCGAGCACGCCCAGCACTGTCTGCGACGAAGAGTGCTCATGGCATTCCGAGTTATAGCAGGCCGGCTCATTTCGGATCGGCGTGATCACTCCAAGGACTCTATATCCTTTTGGCGAAGTGAAAACCCTTGTAAGCGGCACTCCGGTATCCGACGGCAGAAGTTTCCCCGCCTGATGGCAGACGGTACACGCCTCTGCGTCCATGTTAACGTGCTTTCCAACTTCTCCGTTGACGGTCGAGAATGTCACTTCCCCCTTCTTGTTATAAATTCTGATCGTCTCGATCCCGGGCTCGGAGCCCAGAGTATTTATTGTCTGGTAGATGTCCTCCCGCCGATTCTCGAGCATGCTGTAACGAGTCGATCTCTTAATCAGGTCACTCGTTCTCCCTGCCCACTCCGTAGTAGCATCAAGATATTTTTCGGAATGCCATTTTAACATGACAGTGGTAAAGATCGCCGTGAATACGAACATCACGGTCAGCACGATCAGCAACAGTTTGAAAGCTAGGTATTTTGTTATTCGCATAACGGCAGATTTGCCCTCGGCGAGTATTTTGACAACAATTATGCCGAGAATCTCACCATTAATTGAATCCGGCGGGCTTAATACGATAAGAAAATCAACAAATATCCGTCTATGTCGAGAAAAACCACACGCCGCCCCAATCGGCTCAGGGCAGGCGTGGCATAATTACGCTAATCTAATTCACAATTTGATGGAGAGAATCTTCCGCAGGAATGCAATGTACTTTTGTGGACCTACTAGATCTCTCAAGTTATTCGGCCGCATACCGCCGTCAGCTAGCGTGATTCCTACCGGTGGAACGCTAGACTCAAGATCATGGAGGAGTTCTCTCCGAAAATCAATGAACTGTCCGGTAGAACTCTGCGACATTTCAGCTCCGGTAAAGAGCCTTTTTGTGGGGTCTGTCTTTTCATCGACCGTAACCTCACATATCCATCCGGCTCCATAGAAATCTTCTCCAAGTTTCGCGGCGGATCCATTCAGGAGCAGGTTCGTCTTCCTGATTCTTCCAGACAAGGGAGACCTGACCGCGACCGTCAGGTTCTCGCAAAGGACCCAGGCGCACGGATCGTTGACAGTAATATTGGTTTCGGGCTGCGCGACAACAAACTCATCCGATATCTCAACCAAACGTGCGACAAACTGATCGAAGCCGAGTCGATACAAATTGTTTTCGATTCGCATGGCCCAAAGGTGATTGCGGGAGTAAAGCCGGTCCACGGGCAGAGTGTAAGGAACGGGGGCAAAAGTAAAATCGCTGACAAGACTTTCGAGTGAACGGCCGGGCGGGGTCACGGGGGGATCGGCGGAATGAATATTGTCGGTCCGAGACGTCCGTATCTCTTCTCCCTTGTAGCCTTGGTGTCTCCGTAGAGCCTCGTCAAGCGGGCATTCATCACACTCAAATTTCCGGTCACACAGTTTGTAAGAAAGTAAACCTGCATCGACCCAGATACAGTTGCGCTCGTCGTCGGGAATGACGCGGTTGGAAATCTTAATTCCTTCCATGATACACCTACGCCTGATTTTATTTGACTTCCATGCCAAATTCGGGTGAACGCCTTGCCGGCTCGATCCCATTTTCAACGACGACTACCTCATAGGCCTCGGCATGTGAGGCGGATGGGGCGGGTTTTCCCACAGGGAACACCGCAAGATTCTTGACAGCCAGGGCGAACGCGCCAAACCCGAGCGCCACTATCATAATTGTTATTGATATCTCGATCACGCTCGGAAAATAATTCACACCATAGTGTCGCTCGAGTGATGTGATGCTGACGTCCATCCTGTTCAGGACAAAACCTGTGACAACAAGTATTGCGCTGTAAAATAAACCTTTCTTACTCGCGCGTATCCTGTCCTGGACTAGAAGAACGATCGGAGCGATGACACCGAGCAGGAGCTCGATCCAATAAAGCGAGCTTTCAATATTGAACGTAAACAGGTAAGGGTAGAGGTTGTAATTGACGATGTCTTCAATTTTCAAAACGAAATAGACGCTCAACGCGACCGCGGTAACTTTCCCCAGTTTGGACAGTACCGATAGCTCAATTTCCCTTCCGAACGCGCGAGAGCTTAGAAACGATTCGACGGTGACCATTGCCGGGCCCACAGCGAGCGCTGATAGAAAGAATAGAAACGGAAGATTGCCGGAATACCAGAGCGGATACATTTTTTCCGGCGAGATCAGGAAAAGCGATCCGAGAGAGGACTGGTGGAGCGTAGAAAGCATGACGCCCAATATGACGAGCGGGACGATCACCGTGTGTACTGCCTTGTTGGCCCTGTGCATGTGAAATCTTTCAAATACCATCGGGCTGAATTCGAGTGCCAGCACAGTTGAATACAACATCACGCACCAGGCTACCTCGAACATTACCGAGTGCGGGTTCCACATAACTAGAGGATGCCAGATGTTCCATGGCCGTCCGAGATCAAACATCAGGGCGAATACGACCAGGACATATCCCAGGAAGGCAGTAAGCACCGCGGGCTTGATCAGGGGCTTGAATTCATCCAGGTGGAATATATAAACCGACGCGGCAACGACGAATCCACCGGCGGCGAGACCGACGCCGCAAAGAACGTCGAACCCTATCCAGAGTCCCCATGGGAACTTGTCGCTAAGGTTGGTAGAGGCGCCAAGACCGAATACAAACCGCACAACCGTGGACCACAATCCCACCATCACCAGGAGGACGAAAACGGTTTTCCAGAATGTCATTTTCCTGAACCAGTCCTTGATTAACGCAGGAAATCTTCTATGTCTCATTTTGAAATTCTCCAAAGTTTTATCGTTCAATGTCTGTCGAGTTTTCCCGGTCGTTTTCCAGCCGCTGCTTCTCTTCGTACTCGGCAACTTTTTTCTTTCTATTTGTCAGCCACCAGAATCCAGTCATCAAAGTACCGCCCCACATAACGTAGTCAGGAATCTTTGACATAATGTTCCACGTGTATTGCGGAAGTGCAGTCTTCGGAAGATCTGTTCTGAAACCGAGATTGGCAAAATCCATTCCGGCCAGATACATGGTCGAAGTGCCGCCGACTTCTGTTTCTCCGAACACGTGCTGGACGTATGTCTTTGGATTGTCATTAAGTTTCTTATGAGCCGTTTCGAGAAGTTCATCGCGATAGCCAAAAACACGTGCCTGGACAGGGCACACTTCCACGCACGCCGGCTGTTTTCCCTGCTCGATACGATCATAACACATCGTGCATTTTGTCACTTTCGGATTCGGCTTGTTCCACTGGTACTTCGGGATCTGAAACGGGCAAGCCTGCATGCAATACCTGCACCCGATGCACTTTTCTTCGTCATATACGACCGGTCCATCCGCGGTCTTGTGAAGCGCGCCGACCGGACAAACGGAAGCACAAGCTGGATTCTCGCAGTGCATACATAACTTCGGCACATTGACATCTCCATATTGTTGGACGACAGTATTTTTCACGCACGATAGCTCGTGCACGTCTGTGTGCGGAAAGCCCCACTTGTCAGCACAGGCGTCTTCACATGCCAGGCATCCAATACATTGCGTTGTATCGACGAGTATTCCGACTTTTCTGGACATCTAAGTTCTCCTTTCGCACCTCTTAACAGGCGATCAACAATTCGTTTGTGGATCAACTAGGCCAGGAAATCATTTTCAAATTTCTCCCACACTGACGGCGCAACGTGCTGCAGGGCACCTTCGACTGGAGTCCCTCCGTCCACCATTGTAGCCGCAGTTGAAGGAGCTATCTGTGCGGTGATAAAATTGCGGAACTTTCTTATCTCTTCCTTTAGCCAGCGTGCGGCCTCGTCTCCAATTGGAAGATTCCTTATTTCTCCGCTCAGATCCGTGGGTTGGATTACGGCGACCCAACCGCCATTATAACCCTCATCGTTCACAAGGCGCGGGAGAGTGGAGAGGTCTTCGTTGAATGCCGCGAGCTTGCCGGATATTGGGGCGCGGAAAGACAATATGTTCTTCCCTTGACTCACCGTAAAGAGCTTGTCGCCTGCGTGCACGGCCGTCCCCACAGGAACCGCACTGACGCTCTCGACTTTTCCGACTATTCTCTGAACAAAGTCGTCGACACCGACACGCGCCATGCCGTTAGACATTACTTCCACCCAAGTGTGACCCTTTCCAAAGAAATATCCTTTCGGGATCACGAACCGAGCTTTTGAGTGGGCGGGTGCGGCGGGAGCCGTGGCCGCGGCGCGCTTCTCACTACGCTGTACGAAATAATCGATAATCATGAAAACTATTATCGTCGCGACCACAAATATGGCAACCATTTCAAACCTCCTGAGTTTTAGCTGCAATCAAGTTTTTAATTTCAGTCACTCCAAATTCTGACTCGATGCGAATTCGGTTCGAGTGAATAAAAAAGTCTGAAAGACGTTTCGACGGACGAAACAGCTTGAGTAATTGATTAACGAGAGTTTGTCTTCTTGTCATCCTTGATAACCTTCATACCCTATTCATCAATCTCCGTTCCGTAATTGGCAGGTTGGCAAGAAAATCTTGTGGATTAACGCGCTGTTTCACCGACAGTTACGCAAGGGAGAAACGATGACAGGATGCGGTTCATGAGATGACGTCGGTTGATGTAGAGTTCATCAACGACGATTTCCAACCGGACTTCTAAATACGGCTATCCGATCACATTTCAGCGGAAATACGACCCGATGATTATCTCAACGTACCGTGATGAATTAATCTACAAAAAATTGGAAGGTTGCTTTGGTATGTAAGAACAAAACCTGAATTCGATCACTGATTTGAGCATTAAGAGCGAGAAGTCGCCCGCTCGGAACAGCTGGACTTCCTGCTTCAAGTCGACCTTTGTCGTGCCTCTGTGATGATCTTGATTCCCGCGCTCGCCCCGATGCGGTTGGCGCCGCTTTCTATCATTCGAATTGCGTCATCGTAAGACCTGATGCCACCAGCCGCCTTCACTCCAACCGAATTGCCGACGACTCTCCTCATGAGAGCGACATCTTCCGGCGTTGCACCGCTCTTACTGAAACCCGTCGATGTTTTGACGAAGTCTGCTCCGGCCTCTTTCGCGAGCATGCACGCTTTCTCCTTCTCAGGATCCGTCAGAAGGCATGCCTCGATTATTACCTTGACAATTACGGACTTCGACTGGGCGGTTACGACGACTCCTCGGATGTCCTCCCGCACCATTTTATGATCGCCGGACTTCAGTCTCCCGATATTGATCACCATATCTATTTCCTGTGCGCCATTGGCAATTGCATCATCGGTCTCAAAAACTTTCGACTTTGCCGTGATTGCTCCGAGCGGAAATCCAACGACCGTACAAACTTTGACGCGAGATCCCTTGAGCAGGTTTCTAGCAAGGAATACGTACCCGGGATTGATGCAGACGCTTTTGAATCCATATTCCATCGCCTCTTTGCAGAGAGCTTCAATTTCTCCCGACGTGGCTTCGGGTTTGAGCAGCGTGTGATCGATCATTGCCGCAAGCTCATTCGGTGTAATAGCATGTCCACTTTTCATTTTTTGTCCTTCATCCCGTTAGAAATCCTGTTGAAAATAAATCTGTCCGATTCGGACAGGTATCCGGACGGTGGGGCTGGATTGTATCGGGTAGTGTCCGACGCGTTGCTGAAGATCCCGAACATAGGCACTGCCATCGCGTCCTCAAAGTTGAGAGGATCCAGCCCGAGGATGAGTTCGACGGTCCTTAGCATACTAAGCTGGTCATACCGATCATCCACGACCGCACTACGCTTCACATACGGACCGGCCGCGAGCGCCTCCGTCCTTGTAGCGTCGACATGGTCAGGTCCGTTTTGCGCGTCGTCCTCCTCGACAAGTATCAGACTGCTCCTCCAGATTGGACTATTCGAAATTGTATTCAAAATTAAACCAAGTGCAATGTCGTTCTGTGCCACAAGCTGGTACGGAGCCTGATAGTTCGGATCTGTTCCGCCTGTATGATCATTGGGGAGCCAGATGTATTCGAATGGGACGACCGAACCCGATTTCACTTGTGCGTCGAAATCCGTTTTCCATGACTCAAACCGACGCAGGTCGGAATACCAGAGATCCCAGGTATAATAGTTCAGAGGATAATGGTACACGAACTCGGCGAACGCTCTCTTGAAAGACGTGTCAGAATTTATTGCCCCCGATAGCGTCAGGTCGCCGGTAAGTACTCGTGAAATGCCGTTTGTGAACGTAGTATCGCCAAGCAACGAAAAAGTGGCTGAAACTGTCGATGCTTTCCCGTAGAACGATTCGACGAATTGGCTGAACTCAGCCCCCCTATCGACCTTCGATGCGAGGTCCATGCTGTTCGCGTAGAACTTCTTCGCAATCTCGCCGGTGTCACCGAAGAATGTTCGGATGACTTTATAAGCGGCCGTCATTATATAGTACGGTTCTCCATAGATCCTGTAATCGAGATGAGCGGCCTCGAGTGCGTCCCAGATATATGCCCTGGAATAGACCACGGGGACGGTCCCGAAAGGATATCCCTTGTACTTGTGGCTGTACTCCGCGTTTCCGAGCCACTCGAGAAAAGGGCTCGCGTAGCCGCTCGTCGTGAAGCTGTGTCCGAGCACGCTCATCTCCCCGTCTGCGAAGAAATTATCGAGTGTCACGAAGTCGGTCGCGATTTTGTGGACATTTGGAGTTACCGCACGACCGAAAATCGTTAAGCTCGAGTCTCCGTTGCCTCGTCCGAGATCACCCAACACCTGGTCGTAGGAACGATTCTCTTTGATGATATAAAAAACATGTTTTATCGGGAGCTTCATCCCGCTCCATGGGCTGTACTCTGGTGAACCTTCCTCCACTATTTTCGTCCACGCACTCAGATTTGGTCCGATCGAATCGAGCGGCACTATTCCGACACTGCCCCTCAAAAGTGTCAGGACGTAATCTGTTCTGCTCTCTTCTTCGATAGGCTGGGGTCCGGCAGGGTTCGGTCGGCGGGGAATAATTCCCTTCGCGCTTAACGCAAACAAATCACCGCCACCGATTACGACTTTTGTCGTGTACCAACCGGAAGGAATATAGCCGAGGAGCTCGCCGGTCGACAGCTCAAAAACCGCAACGGCATTCAACGTTGCTTCACTCACAAAAAGTTTGCCGTCATAAACGGAGCAGGAGGTCGGTGATACACCGGACTTGTAGCCGGGCTTTCCAACGAAGATCGTGCGCACAACGCGATCCGTGCTTACATCGATTACCGATATGTCGTCCGAGGTTGTATTCACAACATAGATTTGGTTTCCACTTAATGTCATCTCCTCCGGCGCGCTTCCGACATCAATTGAGTCGAGCTTTTGAAAGCGCGTATCATAGACATTGACCCTGTTCTCGCCCAATAACGTCACATAGTACTTGCCGTTCACCAATTGAACATCGTACGGGAAATAGCCTATGACTGCTTCATTTTCAATTTCGCCATTCTTGAGATTAAGCAGTTCGATCTTGCCCATATCGTACCTGCCCAACGAATCCTTCGCAACAAGACAGACGATGGCAATATGACTCGAATCGACAGGCGCGAGTCCCGCGGCATAGCCACCGACATTGTATTGAAGTTGAAATTCGAAATTCTTGTTGATCATGCATATGCTCGAATCGAATCCACCGCTGACATACAGATTTCCATCTTTACCGATCCTGGCGCTCGGGAAGATGGAAGTGAGATACTCCGTCTTGATCACTTCAGCCGACGAAGGGTCGACAACTGAAATTTCTTGCGGCTCGCGGACATAGTATCCGGTATTCAGAACGACGAGCTTGCCGTTGAACATGATCGCCTCAAACGGGAGCCGTCCCACCTCGACCTGCTTTCCCGCTGGACCGAGTTTCCAGCCGGTCGGGAGCTCCAGATCATTCGACATTTTTCCTCTTGATCTCTCCTGAGCCCGGTGAACATAGGACATGACCGAATCGTAAGGACTCCCCTTCGCGAATTCCCACAACTGTCGGTTCAAAATGTCTTCGCTCCCCGGTTCGTCAAATTCCATTTCATCCTGAGCAAATACCGCGACAGGGTATACCACGATGATCAAAGCAAAGATTACGAGTACGAAGATTGATTTTGATTTGAACATATGATCTCTCGGATTTTCCGTCACGATATTTAATTATTGTTACGATTAATTTAGCTAAGATTTAACTCCATGTGAAGAATTTTCCGAGGAAAATCCGAAGACAATGACCACCGATCGCCGCGCAAATCTATCGTTCGTTCCAATCCGGAAGTCTTCCCGGAGTCCAGGGGCTTCCAGATGCAGCCATTTTTTGTTCGAGATTCTTCAATCTTGTATTGACCAGATACTTCAATTCATTTAGCTGCGTGACGAATTCATCGCTCGCGATTTGAAAGGAAGTCAAGTCGGTATTCGGCGGCTTCGATGTGGAAAGAGATTCATTTCCGAGTATTGTCCCCACGCGCTCACTTATCGATATGGGAGTATTCTGATTGAGAGCGCGGAGAGTTTCATTTCCCCGGAGGGCAATGAGGATCGAGTCGACAGACAGATTAATCGATTCCTCCTCCGATCTTAATTCCTCAACCCGAGAAGTTGTTTGAGAGAGAGCATCGCTCACGAGTCTCAATCTCTCTTTCAGGGCATTTGCTGTTTTGATTGCACCGTCGACGGCGCCATTCAACCTCGTCACGTTCTTCTGGAACGAAACAAGAGCGGCTCGATCGGACGCAGACATCGTATCCGTTCCTTCGACATAAACGTTGAAGCTCTGAGGAGCGGAGAGCTGAGCGACCGAAGCGACGACTCGCTGGTACAGGGTGACCGTATATTTCCCGGGCATCACCAGCGGACCGGACTCCTCCTTTCCCTGCGGAACAACCATGCCCGGATAGGTTAGATCCCAGGCGACGCGGTGAAATCCGGATGCCACCGGTCCGGATAGTTTTCGGACAACATTTCCCGATTCGTCAGTTACGACCAACTCGACAGCCGGCGCAGGCTCCTGGTTCTCCGCGGTAAGCTCATCGGGAGTCGGATAAGGTGGCGTGATCCCTTTTTTCTCGTCTGCTTTTTCCTTTTCCTGACGAATTTCTTTTTTAGTCCTCAAACTTTCCTTCAGGTAATAAGTGAAGGTCGCGCCGAATGGCGGGTTCGACGCCGAGAAGAAGTTTTCGCCTTGAGCAGCTTTCCCCTCACCTCCAAGTGGAAGCGCCTGGATGTACATAAGGGAGTTCTTGACCGGGAAAAGAGTGGAACCACCGGAAAGGAGCTTCTCATTCGAGCTCCGGAGCGGCGAATAATCGTCCAGGACATAGAAACCGCGGCCGAACGTCGCGCATACGAGATCGCACTCGCGCTTTTGTATTGCGATGTCACGGACAGGAATAGTCGGCATATCGCCTTTCAACTGGATCCAGTTCTCACCTCCATCATTCGAGAACAACAGGCCGAATTCAGTTCCCGCGAAAAGAAGATCGGGGTCGACAAAATCTTCTGCAAAGGCAAGCACAGGACCGTTGGCCGGAAGTTTTGAGCTGATCGACGTCCAACTATTGCCCCTGTCAGTGCTCTTGAGAATATAGGGAGCAAAATCCTCCCGCTTGTGGTTGTCGAACGCCGCGTAAACTGTGTTGACATCGTGCTGCGACGCGACGATCCTTGCCACGTAAGTCATTTCGGGAATCCCCGGAAAATTCTCAATCTTCCGCCAGCTCTTCCCTCCATCTTCCGTTGCCTGTATGAGGCCGTCATCTGTCCCGACATAAATCAAACCTTCTTTCAGCGGCGACTCGGATATGGTGGTACAAGTGCCGAAGAAAGTGGTCGAAGCATTCTTCGCCACCGCATCGACGTTCCAAATTTTTCCCATTATCTTTAGAGTATTCACGTCGATCTGGCGGGTCAGGTCGCCGCTGATCTCCGCCCAGGTATCTCCGCGATCATCGCTCTTAAAAAGTTTATTGCCCGCGAAGTACACGCGCGTATGTGAAAACGGGCTTACGGTTACCGGAGAATCCCACTGCCATCGCAGGGGAGCCTCATCTTTTCCAGGCTGAGGTTGGATTCCGACCTGCTGGCCTGTTTTCCTGTCGAACCTCACGAGACCTCCGTACTGGCTTTCGGCGTACACGGTATTGGGGTCTTCAGGATCAATGCGCGACTGAAATCCATCTCCGCCCGTCGTGATGAACCAGTCGGAGTTCACGATTCCTGACGCGTTCCGGGTCCTCGACGGACCGCCGACCGAATTATTGTCCTGAGTTCCGCCATACACGTAATAAAAAGGTTTCGAATTGTCGACATCGACATCATAAAATTGAGTTACCGGAAGATTGCTCTTGAAATCCCAGTTCAGTGCGTGATCATAGCTTTCATACAATCCGCCGTCGCAGCCGACCAGGTAGTAATCAGGATCATGCGGATCGATCCACATTGCGTGGCTGTCGACATGTTTCCATTTCTCGCTGAGACGGTAGAGTGTTTTTCCGCCATCATCCGATACCATGACGAGGGTGTTCATAATATAGATGCGGTCGACATTCGCCGGATCACAATAAATTGTAGCATAGTACATGGCGGTCTGGTCGAACCCATTCCGCTTTTCCCAGGTTTGACCGAAGTCGGTCGACCGGAATATTCCGCCCTTGCCTTCCGCTGCTTCTATGGTCGCATAAAGGACATTTCTTTTAACAGGTGAAACCGCGAGACCGATCTTTCCCATATCCACACCGGGAAGTCCGGCTGTGACCTTGTTCCATGATTCCCCCGCGTCAGTCGACTTATAAATTGCGCTCTCGGGTCCGCCATCGATAAAACCGAACACATGCCGCCGCCGCTGGTACGAGGCAGCATACAGAAGATTGTGGTCGATAGGATCCATGACGACATTTGTGATGCCCGTGTTCTCGCTTACGCTCAGGACGCTTTTCCAGGTCATGCCTCCGTCAGTAGTCTTGAAGAGTCCGCGGTCGCCGCCCGGTCCCCACAGTGGTCCTTGAGCCGCGACGTAAACCACATCTGAGTTTTGAGGATCGATCAGGATCGTTCCGATGTGTTCGGACTTCTTCAGCCCCATGTTCTTCCAGCTTTTGCCGCCGTCATCGGAGCGATAGATCCCGTCTCCATAACCTACACTCCGCTGGCTGTTGTTTTCACCCGTGCCGACCCACACGACGAATGGATTTTTCGGATCGATGGCGACTGCGCCAATTGAATATGATGGTTCATGTTCGAACACAGGCGACCAAGACGTACCGTCGTTGGTGGTTTCCCAGATTCCGCCTGAGGCGACTCCGACATAATAATGGGCACGGTTGTTCGGGTCCACAGCAATGCAGCCGATGCGTCCGGATGTGAAAGCCGGACCGATCGATCGGAGAGTAAGACCGGTGAAAGTGGATGCGGACATTACTCCTTCTTTAGAATTATCCGATTGGGCAAAGACAGCGGCACCGAAGGCAAGAAGCAACAATAGAGAGGCTGGGATAAAATGGCGAAAAGTCATGGCAGATAACTCCTAAGATGGTTGGGATACGCTTGAATCTCTATGGAGAAATATACTTGAGGAGGTCAAAAGGTGTAAGAGGTACAGAGGCAAAATTCTAAAATGAGGATTAGGAGGCGCAATTTTCCCTACATCCCGGGTGGGGTACGCCATTCAAGGAAAGGTAAGATATTTATGGACTTGACTTACGATATGTTGCTTTGTATTATATGGAAAAGGAGAGTAGGAAATGGAGACAGGTGTAGTCACTACGAAGGGTCAAATCGTAGTGCCGGCAAGAATTCGCAGGAAATTTGGGATCAAGAAAGGGACAAGGATCGCCTTCATTGAGCGCGAAGGAAGACTCTTCATCCAGCCGCTGGACAAGAATTACTTCTTGTCTATGGCGGGCATACTTGGAACGGACGGTAAGGTTTTGAAATCGTTGATGGAAGACAAAAAGAGAGAGCGCGAGCTATGAAGTCAATCGTCTTGGACAGCTTCGCTGTAATCGCATATCTTGAAAACGAGCCGGGTTACGAAACAGTGGCTGAAATCTTCGATGAGTGCGTCGCGAAAAACTCCGAAGCATCTATGTGTATTATTAATTGGGGCGAGGTCATCTACCACACTCTGCGGGTTGGCGGTGAGAAAGCCGCAAGATTAGCTGAGGATGGAATGGCGACCCTACCCATCCAGCTTGTCGAAGCCAATATAGAATTGACTCACCAGGCTGCCATCCTGAAAGCGTCAAACAAAATGTCTTATGCAGATTGCTTTGCAGCGGCGCTGGCAATGAAGAAGAAGGGTGAGCTGGTAACAGGAGACAGCGAATTTAAACAGGTAGAAAAGAGTGTCAAAATCCGCTGGATGAAATGAGAGCCATGACAGAGGAGCCTAACTCAAATGGGGCGGGATACCATGATTATCTTGGAGGATTTCTTGAGATTGCACTTAGCACAGAGTATTTTCACCTCGTTAGCGTTGTAGCTTGTTCCTCCTTTCGAGTATGGGAGATCGTGATCATAATGAAGGTTCTCTGATGAGCCGCATTGGACGCATCTTCCCCTGCCCCTATTCCAAACTTGGACTTTTACCGTGGTGGGGATTATCCTCGCATTCGGAATGACCATCACTCGTTCAAAAGACTTGAGTTCTACGGGTTGTAGATAGAACTTGAAGACGTGTGTCATGACACTGAAAACAATTCTCGCATCCACGAGATTGAAATAACCTTTGTAAGACCATACACCTTCATCCAGCTTTTCATAGACTTTGACTTTGTGCGCATGTTGTAGTAGCCCGAGCTTGAACGGCTGGGCAGCGGCGAAGGATTCCGTTGCACATCATGACCTTCATATACTATCAAACTGGTGTTCGCGTCCAGCTGATCCGCGTAGGGAGCGTTCCTTCTCACTGACATAAGCAAGATGGAATATCCAAACCTCGTCTTGAAGTTCATTCCCTTCTGGATGTTCTGCCCCTCTTCGGAAACGATGTCGGAATAAGAAATTATGTCATCAAACTTCATTGCCTCTGCCCTTGTCAAGGAAAATCGCGGACCTCGAGAACTTTTGTCCCGATCTTCGTTAGGAGAGCGGTGAGACCCGCTCTCCACAAAAAACGAATTACGAATATTACATCGCCGCTTTCGGTGGTGCCGGCTGATCGGGCGAACCGGCATTGCGAACAGGAAAATAAATCAAGACTAACGCGAGAACCAGGAACACCAGCAAGCTGATCCCGAAGGTCGGAACCGCAAAAATCGATATCCACTTTATATTGTAGAACGCCAGGGCAGCGAACACGAGACCAGTGAGTGCTTCGCCTGCGATTAGACCGGACGAAATAAGTATTCCGGTATTCTCAACTCTGCTTGTCTGGGCTTCGTTATACTTGCGGCTTTTGGCTATAAGATCGACAATCCCTCGTATCAGTCCGCCGACAAAGATCGCGGCGACCGTCCCGAACGGAAGATACATCCCGACAAACACGAGCATCGGGCTTCGCACTCCGCTTATTATGAATCCGAAAGCCATCAATATCCCGACTATGACCAATGGCCACGCCATGTGTCCGCCGACGATTCCCTGCGCAAGCGCAGCCATCATTCCCGCCTGCGGAGCCGGCAGGTTCCGTCCACCGAAACCGATTCCGCCCTGGTTGATGTCGCCCTGATTCAATATCATTAATGGTATGAACATGACCGCAGATCCAGCGAGCACACCTATGAGGTCACCGACCTGCATCTTCCACGGCGTACCGCCGAGTATGTGCCCGACTTTCAAATCCTGCAGCATCTCTCCGGCCACAGCCGCTGCGACGCAAACGACGGCCGCGACACCAAGCACAGCCGCAACTCCGGTCGCACCGGTTTGACCGAGGACGACCATTAAAATAGCTGCAATCAACAGTGTCGAGATCGTCAGTCCGCTCACCGGATTGTTGCTGGAGCCGATTATTCCGACGAGGTAACCTGACACGGCCGCAAAGAAAAATCCCGTGACCAGCATGACGATCGTCGCCGTAAGAGCTGCCGCTGCGTTCTGCGCGAAATAGTTATAAATGAAGAACGTTGCTATGCCGGCAAGAATTATTCCGCCGCCGACATATCTGAAGTCCATATCGCGCTCCGTCCGGATCTCAACTTTTCCACCCGCCGCCGATTTTTTCACATCGCTAATGGCCCTTCCGAGGCCGACGCTCAAACTCTTTCTCATCTTATAGAGAGTATATCCCGCGCTGAATATCATTCCGCCGATCGCGATTGGACGAACAAGCGTCAGCCAGACCGAATAGCTGAGTGCTATCCACATGTCCTGGGTCGCATCAGCAGGAAGAGCGGACGGTCCAACGAAATAGAGTAGAAGGGGGACGAACAGCCCCCAGCTCAAGATTCCGCCGCTGAAGTTCAATGCCGCGAGGCGCGGCCCGATTATATACCCGACGCCGATATAAGCCGGACTTACGCCGGGAGTCGTAAGCAAAGCTCCGCCTCCCGACTGAACCGTGGAAGCGCCCGAACCGTTCTTGAGCGACAATGATAGAGGAGTAAACTTAATGAACCTTTCCCATACCGAGGCAAAGAAGTTGAGCTGTCCAAGTGCCTGAATCGCTGCGCCGAGGCCCATAGCACTGAAGAGGAACTTTGCACCCGTCCCACCGCTACGTCCCGCTTTGTGTATCTCCGACGCTGCGACTGATTCCGGAAAAGGAAGCTCCTTGTCCTCAACCATGACACGCCGAAGGATGGTGACGAACAAAATACCGACAACGCTTCCCACAAACATGATGGAAGTCGCTTCGAGGTAGTGGCTGCTATCGAACTGTTTCCAGATTCCCGCGATATAGAATGCAGGGATCGTAAAGACTGCGCCCGCGGCGATCGACTCGCCTATTGCGCCAACGGTCCTGGCAAAGTTTTCTTCGAGGAGACTTCCTTTCATCAACCTCAGGACAGCCATTCCGATGACGGCTGCGGGATATGTCGCGGCAATCGTCATCCCGGCTTTGAGACCGAGGTAAGCGTTTGCAGCTCCGAGGATGACGCACATTACCAGTCCCAAAATCAGGGCTCTGACGCTGAACTCCTTCATAGTCGTCTCAGCGGGGACGTAGGACTGAAATTGCGAGCTATCAGCCATTGATTACTCCTTGTACTTTTTTGATGAGATAAACATCAGGCAGTATGTCTGGCGTTTTCCCTTTAGTGGGGAAATTAATCACGAGGGAGGCCCGGTGTAATTGTCATTCAGCGAAGTTTTTGATTCCGTGAATATAAAATGCATAGCCGCGAATATCAACCGTGGTATGAAGATTGGATTTCTCAAGAGGGACAAAGCGATGAAGCACATCGAACTCAACGCCTTTGTGCCAATGAGCTGGAGGCCATATCAAATCCTCCCGGCTCGAACGAGATTGGAACTTAACGTCATGGATTTTATTTTGTTCGACAAGGACGAAGAGGACGAATACATGGACAAGATCAAATTCGGTACTGACGGCTGGCGCGGAGAAATCGCCCAGGACTACACATTTGAAAATGTTTCAAGGGTAGCACTTGCGACGGCAAAGTTCTACAAGAAACACAAGAAAGCCAGGAATGGAATCCTGATAGGATACGACACACGCTTCCTTTCTGCTGAATTTGCTCAGCGTACGGCGGAGGTGATTGCGAACACCGGCATGAAGGCGATACTGTCGGACGGATATTGTCCTACACCCGCGCTATCGCTCGCGATTCCAAAGTTTAATGCGGCCGCGGGCGTTGTGATAACAGCTTCGCACAATCCGGCAAGATATAACGGATTTAAATTGAAGGCAGATTTCGGCGGACCGGAGGATGAGGAGTACGTCGCAAAAGTTGAAAAGGAGGCGAACAAACTTTCCCGGAAATCCCTCACATCCATTAAGAAGAGTTACGACGAGCTCACCCAAAAAGGTCTGATTGCGAAAGCTAACTTGAGACAGATGTATATAGATGATCTGAAGACTAAGATCGACATCGCAGCAATAAAGAGTGCACGTCTCCGGATCGCGCACGACGCGATGTACGGTGCAGGCCAGGGAATTCTCAAACATCTTATCGAAGATGCGGTCGTGATCCATAACGAGTTCAATCCTTCATTTGGCGGCGAGCACCCGGAACCGATCGCGGCGCACCTTTCAGAATTGATGAAGTTCGTGCCACAGGGAAATTACAGCGTGGGACTGGCAACTGACGGTGACGCGGATAGAATAGGCGCGGTCGACGAGCACGGCAACTTCGTGGGCCCCCAGGAAGTCTACGCACTTCTTCTGAAATATCTTTACGAGACAAAAGGTTTGCGGGGCGAAGTGGTAAAGACGGTGTCGGTCGGGGAGATGCCGGATATCCTCGCAAAAAAATACAACTTACGCCTGACGGAATTGCCAGTGGGATTCAAGCACGTCGCATCGGTCATGATAAGCAGAGATGTACTTATCGGCGGCGAAGAGAGCGGGGGCGTCGGATTGAAAGGCCATATACCTGAGCGCGACGGATTATTCCTGGGACTCACGATTTGTGAAATGATGGTGAAGCGCGGAAAAACTCTTGGAGAGCTCGTGAAGGAATTGTTCGACCAGGTTGGGCCGCACATCTTCAGGCGAATCGATGTACGCACGACGGAACAGTACAAGCAGAAGGTGCTTGCTAAGTTGAAGAAGGGGCTCAAAGATGTCGCCGGCCACAAGATCGATCACGTTCTGAGGATCGACGGATTCAAATATTTCTTTGCCGACGGCGGCTGGTTCCTTGTGAGAGCATCCGGCACAGAACCGCTCATCAGGTATTATTGCGAAGCCGATTCAAAAGAGAAAGTTGACAAAGTTCTCGAAGCGATAACTCATCTTTAGCACGACTGTTTTAACTAAACCACGAGAGACACGTCTACGCGCCGAAGCGCTACGACGCGCAGGCACGGGGAGACACAGAGGAAGAATATCATTCTTCTTGCCCCTGAGTTCATGTTCTGAACTCGTTGTGAGCTCGACTGGCCGAAAACCTTTTATGATTCCCAATTGTTAGAATAGAGAAATGGAGCACGGAATGACCGGGACTATAGACTTATTCATTACGCAGATGAGAAGAGACATGGTTTCGCTCGGTGTGAAGGAATTGAGGACGGCCGCCGAAGTGGATGACACCCTTTCAAACTCGAAGGGGACGCTCCTCGTTTTTGTAAATTCGACATGCGGTTGCGCAGGAGGAATCGCGCGTCCGGGTCTCGCAATGGCGCTGAAGAACAGTACTGTCCCTGACAATATAGCCACCGTATTTGCGGGACAGGACAAGGAAGCGACCGAGCGCGCCCGGAAATATTTCACGAACCAGCCCCCATCGTCACCATCTTTTGCGCTGTTCAGGGACGGGAGATTTGTCGCCATGATTCACCGAAGTGATATCGAGGGTACGTACCCCGCGTTCGCCGCCGAGCTTCTTACAGGATTATTCCAGACGTACTGTTCGAAGTCGAGCTGAACAAGCCGCGCGCGTCCGGCAGGTTCACAGCTTCTCGAATTTCGCCTGAAAGAATCTGAGGTGCTTGGGTTCGTACACCATCTTTAATCCTTTAACCTTCTTCCTGTTTTCGTACACCTCCAGGACGGACTCAGCGGTGACGTCCATGTGTGCTTGAGTGTAGACGCGCCTTGGGATCGTTACGCGCACGAGTTCGAGTTTAGGATGACGATTCTCGCCGGTCTTCGAATCGCGGCCGGCTGAAACTATCCCGCGCTCCATGGTCCTGACGCCTGAGTCGATGTAGATTTCTGCCGCGAGTGTCTGGGCCGGGAAACTATCCTGCGGAATATGCGATAGGATTTTCCTCGCGTCGAGGAAAACTGCGTGGCCGCCGATCGGCTTTACGACAGGAATCTTCCAATCGATCAGTTTCTGGCCGAGATACTCGACCTGGCCGATGCGTGACCGGATGTAATCTTCCTTCACCATCTCCTCCATGCCGCGCGCCATCGCCTCCATGTCGCGGCCGGCAAGTCCGCCGTACGTGTGTAGCCCTTCGAATATCACAACCATGTTCCTCGCTTCATCAAATACATCCTTATCGTTGATTGCGAGGAAGCCTCCGATGTTCACGAGGAGGTCCTTCTTCCCGCTCATGGTTGCGCCGTCGGTATGCGAACAAAGCTCTCTAAGGATATCCTCGATGGATTTCTTCTCGTATCCCCTTTCTCTCGTCTTAACGAAGTACGCGTTTTCTACGGCCCGCGTTGCATCGAGGATTACTCGGATACCATACCTTGAAGTCAACTCGCGGACGGCTTTAATGTTCTTCATCGAGATTGGCTGGCCGCCTGCCATATTAACCGTCGCAGCGACACTGATATATGGAATCTTCTTTTCCCCGACTTTCTTAATGAGGTTCTCCAGTTTTTCAAGATCTACATTTCCTTTGAACGGAAAAGTAGAAGCCGGATCATGCGCCTCGTCTATAATGACGTCGACAAAAGTGCCGCCTGCGAGCTCCTGGTGCTCACGCGTCGTGGTGAAGTACATGTTCCCCGGAATAAAATCACCAGGCTTTATCAGTATCTGTGAGATGATGTGCTCGGCGCCGCGGCCCTGGTGAGTCGGGACAAGATACTTGTAGCCGTAATATTTTCGCATGTTCGATTCGAGATTATAAAAATTCTTACTTCCCGCGTATGCTTCGTCGCCGAGCATCATGCCCGCCCACTGATAATCGCTCATTGCGTTTGTACCGCTGTCGGTTAGAAGATCTATGTAAACATCTTCAGATCTCAGAAGAAAAGTGTTATAGCCCGCTTCTTCTATTACCTGCAGTCTGTGTTCGCGAGTCGTAGTCTTGAGAGGTTCAACGACCTTGATCTTGAATGGCTCGGCCCAGCTTCTTCTCTTCGGTTTCGGATACGGCATGAAAGTACCTTTCGGGTTGATTGTTAGAAAGAAAATTTATCGGGACGCCATGATACTTTCAATAGCATGGACGACCTCATGGCTTGAGTCGTAGGATAGCCCCCGACTTGTTGCACGGAGTGAAAAAGATGGCTTACAGTCGTCCACGGAGATTGTTATTTCTCCTTAGTGCCTCTCCGTTTTTTCTATGTGGGACTCTGTGTACCTGGCTCTCCCCTGTTACGCGGCGCGCATTACCTGACGATCTTGAAGTTGAAATTCGGCGATTGGAATATCCCCATCAATCTCACCCAGATCGGAAGTATCATTTCCTGAGCACGCGCATTCGAGATATCACCGAGGTCGATGATCGATTTCCAGCCGAACCAGTCTTTAAGAATCTTCGTGATCTCGGATTTGGCGGATTGATCATTTCCGCAAATAAACAGGTCGTGGTCACCTCTGACGATTGCCGGATCGACCATGAGTCTGCAGTTGACCGTATTCAAGGTCTTCACGACCTTTACGTCCGGAAACGCCCGCTGGATTTGTTCGCCGAGCGAGTCGGTGTTGCAGACGCTCAAAGAGGGCGGCATGCCCTTCGAGAAATCAAGCGGGTTCGAGATGTCGACCAATGTCTTTCCTTTCATATTCTTAGCGCCCGCAAGTTTAAGCGCATCAAGCGAGCCCATTCCCGATGTGCAATTGAACAGCAATTCGCCGAAGGATGCCGCCTCCTCAAATGTGCCATGAGATGCGCGAGTACCATTCGCCTTTGCCCAATCGGAAGCCTTTTGATTATTCGAAGTGCGCGAACCCATCTTGACATTGTGACCGAGTTGAACGAGCTTCGTGCCTACCGTTGCTCCGACCATGCCTGTTCCGAATATTCCTATGTTCATTTCATTTTCCTGAATCTTTTGTGAGTACAATTTATAACAACACGCCCGCCGAATCGTTCCGCTGAGGAGATTGGATCGGATCCGGACCTACGCAATCCCCAAGTGACGCACCACCGACATATCGAGACAGTTAAGCTCAGGAATGCGGAGTGACCCGGATAATACTTTCAGGATACTTTCAGGGATCTCGCGAGATATAGATAACCGGCCCTTTGAAGCGCCCTGCACGCGGCATCAATTACTCCGGGCCTGTCGTTGTGAGGAAGAACCGGGACCTCCGGCGCCAACTTCATTTTCTCAAGAAGTCCGGCGGCTTCGACTCCAGCCAATCCGTCGAGTACAGAATATACCCCGTTTTCCTTTTCTTCGAGCTCGTTGTGGATTTCAAGAAGTGCACGGATTGTGTTAATGACCGTTGCCGAAGGCGGGGGAACTAGAAGCGCGACGAGTGCGCCGTGATCAAGACGTAGCTTGTCGGCAGCCTCAAACTTATTTCCTCCCTGCAACCGCGCAATAACAGGAAATACGATCTTCTCTTCTATTCCTATGTGCCTCAATAGTCCACTTCGAAATTTCGAATATTTTTCCTGATCGATGACCCCCGAATTGGGATACGATTCATCGAGAAGGGCATCCAGCCGCTCGTGATCGCCGGCGAGGTAAGCATATAATGCGTGCATTTCGATCTGACTCTATTTAATTCAACTTAATCAGAATATGTCTCATTATTTTCATCCCTGACATTATTGCGCACACGTGCAGACTCACGACAACGATAATCCCACTAAAGCGAGAGAAGCCACAGTAGACCGGTAATCGGTGTGAACGATACTCTCTATACCGGGACCTTTTGCCACGCTCACGAACATAGCACGGTCATCAATGTAAATGGAACTGTCATAATCATGACTTCCCGCGATCGCCTTTTCGAAGATCGACGGGGTAGACGTTACTCACGATATCCCGTCATGGCTCACCCACTTCGCCAACTCTCCCGAGGAGATCGTTCCCCTCCTTATGAAATCCATCCAAACACTCTAACCAAGTTTTTCCAACTCCAACAACGGATTGCTCTCCATTCTTGATTCTCCCGTTTGATTTAGATTATGAGGTCAGCTCTGCATTTCACTCCGAGAACGCGGCAACTTTGGAAAGTCGTCTCTTGTGGCGCTCTGCTCCGCTGAAAGACGCGCCGAGGAAAGTCGTGACGATTTCCCAGGCCAGCTTGTTTCCGATAACCCTGCCACCCAGACAAATGACATTCATGTTATCATCCTCGACTCCCTGATGCGCCGAGAAGCAGTCGTGGACCAGTGCCGCTCTGACCCACTTCACTTTGTTCGCGGCGACTGAAGCTCCTACGCCACTTCCACAGATTGCGATCCCGCGTTCCACTTCCCGGGAAGAGACCGCAATCGCAAGTGGAAGGACATAGTCGGGATAGTCATCGTCCGGCATGAGAGAATTGGCGCCGTAATCGATCACCACATGACCCGATCTCCTGAGCGACTCCGCGATTTCTTCTTTCAATCCGAAGCCGCCATGGTCGCATGCAATACCGATCCGCATCTGGACTTCTCCTTCCTGTGTTACTGACGCGTCGTAGTATTACGCAACGCCAGCCCAAGGTTTATAATCACACAACAATCCTCTATCCGCTATTGTTTCACCGGGAAACCCGGGTATTCAAAGGTATTGACCTGTCGCGCCCAACAGTCTTCGTTGACGCCTTTGAACGGATAGAATCTTGAATGGTGCTGGATGAAATTTGAAGGAGAGTGCCTGATGGCCTTTAAACAAAAGAAGGCCTGACAGAATCCTGTCAGGCCTTCAATTCCTTGTACTACAGGAGGATCAGTGAATCAATAGTTGACAGTCAGAGTGAAAGATCCGCTGTAGGTGCCTGGTGTCTGCGCTGCCGGTATCGCCGCAAGCGAGCCGCCGAGCCAGAAATAGTAGTGTCCCGCGCTCCCCGTCGATCCGCTCGTCGTTACAGTTGAGCCCGACGCAACGCTGGTAGCACTCGATTGGTTGCTGGAAGAATTGGCGCCGACCACACTCGGAGTGAACGTGAGTGCAGTGCCGGGTCCGGTCAGAGAAACCGTCGCTCCGTAGGTAACCGTGAGAGAAGTCGCGCCATTGGCGGTGGCTGTGAAGAGGGGTGCACTGCCGTTGGTGTTGGCGCTCAGGGCCGCCGGGGTTGTACCTGCGACCACTGTTCCGAAATTAAGCGTACCACTTACTGTGAGAGTGATTCCCTGGAT